>CALYOS010000048.1 GCA_945267035.1 uncultured Neisseriaceae bacterium
GGGTTTATTGTGCAGTGAGTCGATCTAAAGCCTCTTCATATTTAGCCAAAGTTTTGGCAATAATTTCGGCGGGGATATGAGGTGCTGGTGGCTGTTTGTTCCATCCACTTTCCATAAGCCAATCTCGGATAAACTGTTTATCAAACGATGGCGGGTTGCTACCTACACGATAATTTTCAACTGCCCAGAAACGGCTGGAATCAGGTGTGAGAACCTCATCCATCAATGTTAAGGTACCCTCAGCATCAAGACCAAATTCAAATTTAGTATCTGCTATGATGATTCCTTTACTTAACGCATAGTCCGCGGCCGCTGTATATAGTTCAATGGCTTTATTTTGTACTTGTGCGAATAAGTCTTCGCCCAATAAATGGGCACAGGTTTCATGAGTGATGTTTTCATCATGATCCCCAACTGCAGCTTTGCTTGATGGAGTAAAAATGGCCGCTGACAGTTTTTCTGCTTCTTGTAATCCAGCCGGCAAACTGATACCACAAATTGATCCGGTTTGCTGATAATCCCGCCAGCCACTGCCTGAAAGATAACCACGAACAATCGCCTCTATTTTTAACGGCTTAAGCTTTTTCACTACCACAGCTCGTTTAGCCAATTCATTAGCTTGTTGAGGGGGTAAAACATCATAAACTGTTTCGCCTGTAAATTGATTAGGCATGATATGTTGCAGTTTTTTAAACCAAAAATTCGAAATTTGTGTCAGTATTTCACCTTTACCTGTTATCGGTTCAGGTAAAATTACATCAAAAGCGGATAAGCGATCCGTGGCCACCATCAGCAATCTGTTCTCGTCTATCGCGTATAAATCTCGTACTTTGCCTGAATATATTTTGTTCAGCGCCAGTTTATTCATAATTCACCATTCTGTAAGTCAACAATTGCCCATTTTAGGTATCTGTGCAAATGCACATCCTTGTGCTATGGTAGTCATTAAGTAGTGAACATTGTCACAATCAGGAAACATTTTAACTGAAATCAGAGTTGTTTAGGCATGATATTCACAACCGTTTCAGTTAGTTTAATGTCTGGTTGCAATTTTCATTTTTACATGTCATTGAAGGAGAATTTTATGGCTGATTTTGAATCTCAAAAAAAAGATTTAATGAAAGAAGTTCGTTCAGTGTTGGATGAAGTGGAAGAATTGTATGCAAATGCCGGTAATGATGGCAGTGAAAAGGGCAAAGAATTAAAAGCCCGCCTTCAAGACCGCTTAAGCAAAACCAAATCCAAGATGAGTGACCTGGAAGAAACCTTAGTCGATAAAGCACGTGCTACTGCTGAACGTACAGATGAAATGGTACGTGAACAACCCTACTATGCGATCGGAATTGCGGCTGCAGTGGGTTTTGTTGCCGGCATCCTGATTGGTCGCGGTCGCAACTGATTGTTTCGCCATTCCATTTTTCAGGCAAATTCCGCAAGGATTGCCTGAATCTTATTTAATCATTGATGGACGAAAGCATGAGCATTGGTAACTTTCGACGTAACCTTCGTCAGTTAAAAATCTGTCTGACTTACGGAAGTGAGTTGATGTGGATTCGAGCGCGTATGCTGCGACTGGATGCAATCGACCAAATTAAAAGCATCATTTTATTGATTTCCATATTGATTTTTACAGGTGTATTTTTTTTTCTGGGCTTTATCACCTTACTATTTGGGTTGAATGTTGTATTAACCCCGCAGGCCAAAATGTGGACTTTCTTTGGACTGGCCGGTTTTTTTATGCTGATGATCCTGATTTTCCTAGTGATCATCATCAAACTCTGGCGCAAACAAAACCATTTTATGACCGCAACCCTAAATGCCATCGAAGAAGATATCAGTTTTCTGAAGCATAGCCATGAAGACAAGGAGCATGACCAATGAGTATTAAAGAAAAACTGACGCCGTCCCAACAACGGGAATTGCTTAATTTACAGGCGCAAGGTGCTCGTTTGAAATTAATAGCAGAACAGTTAAGTAAACACAAAATTCAACCCAACTCCAAACTTTGGCAAAAATCCTTAGCCTTAGCTGAAAAAATTCCGCTGGATGGTTTGGCCTTGAAAATGGCCAGCAAGCCGAAGCGTTTACGCAATAAAATTTTGGTTGGTGCTGTATTGATCACCGCGTCCCTGATCAGCCGTAAACTGACTCGCCGTTAACGACAGCGACTACACACAGCTAAATGAGGATAAAATAATATTTGTGTTCAATCTTAATGAATGGATTGAGTAATTTCATTGTTTAAATTGTAAACAATCAAAAAACCTCCGCGGAGGTTTTTTCTCAGACTGGCAATATCATGGAAGAGATGAGTGCCGATTGTATTGATTTATAGTACACGAAATCAGAGCCTGTACATTTCTGAAAACAAATCACCTACCAATTATGCCAACAATTAGCGCCTATTTTCAAAACAATGAACTTTTCACAGACTAATATAAAATTGTTTTGATTATACAAACCTCTTAAATAGATAAGAGGTTTGTCGAAGTGCAAGATTAAATTCCGCGTAGCAGCTCATTTACCCCAGTTTTAGATCGGGTTTTGGCATCAACTTTTTTAACGATCACTGCGCAATATAAACTATGACTACCATCTTTACTCGGCAAACTACCTGAAACCACCACCGAACCAGCAGGAATCCGTCCATAGCTGATTTCACCAGTTTCACGATCATAAATTTTGGTGGATTGGCCTATGTACACGCCCATAGAAATGACACTTCCCTCTTCCACAATCACGCCCTCAACAATTTCCGAACGCGCGCCAATAAAGCAGTGATCTTCAATGATTGTTGGCGCCGCCTGTAGCGGTTCCAATACCCCACCAATGCCGACACCACCACTCAAATGAACATGTTTACCTATTTGAGCACAAGAACCAACTGTCGCCCAAGTATCAACCATGGTTCCTTCATCAACGAAGGCACCAATATTGACAAATGAAGGCATGAGCACCACATTTTTACCAATATAACTGCCGGCACGCACCACTGCACCGGGAACTGCACGAAAACCAGCTTGTTGAAAATCAGTGGTTTGCCAGCTAGCAAACTTGGTAGCAACTTTATCAAAATAGCGGTTAACACCATCATCGGTGACCACGTTATCACTTAGTCTGAACGATAACAGTACAGCTTTTTTCACCCATTCATTAACTTGCCACCCATTTCCAACTTTCTCAGCTACCCGAATGGAACCGTTATCAAGTTGGTGTAATGTTTCCTGCACTGCTTCTTTTACTTCTGCACTTACCGAAGTTGGCGTTATATCGGCACGATTTTCAAAAGAAGATTCAATTATTTGTTGTAAAGACATAGAAGTATCCTAAAGAATTAATGATTCAAAGCAAATGGTCTGCATTCAAGGGTTCGACACCCTGTTTGACCAGTATTTGTGCCGTTACCGTTTCGGAAAGAGAGCGGCAATTGAATTGTTGCAAATAAGCCATAAAATCTTCATGTGCGATTTCAGCTGCACCAAGACTGGCTAGATGTTGAGAATAGACCTGGCAATCAATCATGGGGACACCAAGTCGCTGTAAATAACGCACAGCATGCACAAAAGCGATTTTAGATGCATCAGTAGCCAGAGCAAACATTGATTCGCCATAAAATATTTGCCCCAACAAAACACCGTATAGACCGCCAGCCAGATAAACCTGCCCGTCTTCATCCAAATACCAACATTCAAATGAACAAGCATTTGCCTGCCGATGCAGCTGACGATAAGCATCCTGCATTTCCGGTAACAGCCAAGTACCATTTTGTCCTGCTCGAAACGTAGCCGCACAAGCAGCGATCACCCGATCAAAAGCATAATTAACCGTTACTGAATAACATTTATTCCGCAGGCTTTTGGCCAAAGAGCGGCTCACCTTCAACTGGGATGGAATCAACACCATGCGTTGAGGAAATGACCACCACATAATAGGCTTATCTTCATCGTACCAAGGAAAAATTCCCTGCCGGTATGCAGACAGCAAACGTTGCGGTGTTAAATCACCACCTATAGCGACCAACCCATCCCGCTCGTTATGTGCCTCGATCACATTCGGAAAATCCAGACAGCAACTATCCAGATCAATATCCGCCCATTGAATTTGCATACCATGCCTTAGTTTATTAAGCCAAAGTTAAGCGCGCTCAGTACCCTGACATTCACCACATACGCCGTACATATACAAAGCATGATCTACAATGCGATAACCATTGTCATCCGCAATCTTCTTTTGCAGTTTTTCAATTTCATCACTACAAAATTCAGTCACCTTACCGCATTTGATACACACCAGATGATCATGATGATCGCCACGGTTTAATTCATAAACGGCTTTACCACTTTCGAAATGATGACGTAATAAAATATTGGCTTGTTCAAACTGAGTCAACACTCGATAGATAGTGGCAACGCCGATTTCCACCCCTTCATCGAGCAAAAGACGATAAACATCCTCCGCACTCATGTGCTGCTCTGGTCGAGCTTCAAACAATTCCAGAATTTTTAAACGTGGTCCAGTTACCTTCAGACCGTTATCTTTTAATTGAGCGATATTATTATTCATGATGCCTAAATTTACCACTTGATGATAATACTCGTTATAATACGCAATTTTAAAGCAATTGCCCACCACACTATTCTACTTATATACTGCCATTAAGCTTGCAGTTTGTTTACCCTATCCTTGAGGTATGCGTATGAAAAAGATTTTCTGCCTATTGGCAGTGGCTGTTGTTGGTTTGAGTGCCTGCTCAACCGCCAAACTCGCTCAGATCCCTTCCTATAAACTGGAAATTGTTCAGGGTAATGAACTGGATCAAACAATTCTAAATACCCTTCAGCCGGGAATGAGCCGTGAACAGGTTCAAATGCGACTGGGAACGCCATTATTACGCGATCCATTTCATGCCAATCGTTGGGACTATATATTTGTCGTTTCCCGCGCTAATCACATAAAAGAAGAAAAAAAATTAACCCTTTATTTTGACAATGAGGGTAAACTGGTTCATGCAGAAGGAGATGCACTACCTGTAGCACAACCTGTTATTACAGATGCAACCAGCTCAAGGGAGAAATAAACAATGAATACCTCATCTCGTCTGAAAATAGCCGTCGCTGGTGCCAACGGTCGCATGGGGCGGGCATTAATCCAAAGTATTTGCCAAAGACCAGATTGTATTCTTAGCGGCGCCATAGAGCGCGTAGGATCACCGGCAATCGGACAAGATGCAGGCTTTGCCCTTGGCATGGATTTGGGCGTGAGCATTAGCGATAGTCCGGAAAAAGTCCTAGACAACACAGATGTACTGATTGACTTTAGTCGCCCCGAAGCAACCCTAAATAATTTAGCCATCTGTGAGCGCCTTGGGGTTAAAGATGTCATCGGTACAACGGGTTTTGATGAGGCGGGTAAACAGCGCATTGCTGCCGCAGCCAAACAAATCCCCATCGTATTTGCCCCAAATTTCAGCGTTGGCGTTAACCTGACTTTTGCCTTATTGGATACAGCTGCACGCGTTTTGAATGAAAATTACGACATTGAAATCGTCGAAGCACACCATCGTCATAAAGTTGATGCACCATCCGGTACCGCCCTGCGCATGGGTGAAGTCATTGCTCAAGCTTTAGGACGAGATCTGAAAAAATGTGCCGTTTATGGCCGTGAAGGACATACTGGCGCCAGAGATCCGCAAACTATTGGTTTCTCCACCATTCGTGCTGGCGATATCGTTGGCGATCATACCGCCTTATTTGCCACTGATGGTGAACGTGTTGAAATCAGTCATAAAGCTTCCAGTCGTGCCACCTTCGCCAATGGTGCGGTACGCGCTGCTGTTTGGCTAAAACAACATGATCGCGGTCTGTATGACATGCAAGACGTACTTAATCTTAAATAAATTCAATCTATACAATGAAGGCTAGCATACAGCTAGCCTTCATTTTATCCATTTAATCCTGGCTGTTTTGCCCAAAACTTGCCAAACCATAAGCAAGTAAAACTGGACTAATACAATCAACCATATCAGAACTAATTAGGCAGCCATCGCATCGCATTTTTCTGCACATTCATTGCAAGCCTTAGCGCAATGCTGACAATGATCCATATCGTATTTTCCACACTCTTGCGCACAGGCACGACAAATTTTGGCACATAACTTACATACGTCCATCACAAATGGACTATCCAGAGACATAAAATTCACAGCCAGGGTACAGATTTCTGCACATTGCATATCCAAATGAATGCATTTTGCCATCATTTTGACATCATCTTCACGCAAACAAGCCACTGAACAATAACGACATAAAGCAATACAGCGATTACAGGCTTCAATACATTCTTTAAATTGCATGGCATTCATGGTTTATCTCCTCATAATAAATTTAATACTCTGAACTGAAAGCATATTTCCAGAATTAGTCTATAAAACCAACGTGCTCATTGCAATCAAAGGGTATGTAAATTAATAATTTAATGAAATTTTTAACCAAAATAACTAAACTGTAAGACTACGGCAAAGCAATTGATCACCATTGCTTTGTCGCCACTAAATCCAACCGTATTCGGCTCCACCAACAAAAGCGATTAAGCCAAGGTTAACCAACCATAGATTCAGCGTTGCAAGCATTACAACCGTCAATGCAAAAAATAGAGGCAAATAGCCTCTATTTTTCATCTGTTCTAGCAACCGGAAAAGTTCAAGCCCGAAAGCCGATCCTCATCACCCAACTAGTTCATACCTTGCGACCAAACCACTCAATTTTACCAATTACCTCTATGTCATTACCGTGATCGCTATTTAAATCAATCGTAAAGGGTTCATAAGCGGGATTCGCTGAAGTAATCAATAATTTATTATTGGGTAAAAGCTGAGTACGTTTAATGATCAGATTATTACCCATGCGTAAAACATACAAACCATCACCTCCAGCTTGTTTGGCAAGATTAATCAAGACAAGATCGCCATCATTCAAAACTCCGGCCATACTGTCATCTTTGACAATCAGCGTACTTAAGCTGGTGGGCTCCACATTCAAATTATTTTCCAACCAATTGCGGTTAAATGCCAGATTACACGTTAACTTTTCTTCAACTGCATATTGATAATCTTGTTTTGATTCAAGCGAAAACATCGGAATAAACGCATAGTCATGCACATTGATCGAAGTTAGTCTGGCAGCATAAGCCGGCAAAGTTTCATTGAGTCCGGCGACAGCCTGAGGTAAATCAGGATGAAGCTCAATCGTAGTCAAATCATCGTGCAGAATAGTTTTGGGTCCCTTACCCGTTGCCAGCCATAACAAATTTACCTTAGCAACTTCCGCAATCTTAATTAGATTTGTTGTACTAGGTTCCGCCCCTTCTTTAACCCACTTGGAAGCTGTTGGATAAGCCACCTCTACCCTGCGAGACAATTCCGAAATACTACCAAGAATTTTTACTACTTCCTGCATTCTTGCTGCAAAGCCGACATTGAAGTCTTCCATATCTTGTAAACCTTAAAATTCAAACTGCACCACAGCATCAGTTAAATAAAATAATATTAACAATCAATAAATTAATTTTTATGTTTCATAAAACTGACAAAATTTAAACTTTAATTTAAAAATATCTTGCTAAATTTAACTTTTGGTATATAATTCAACCTATCAAAAACTCAAAGTAAGAGTAAAAAAATAAGTTATTTACAATTTAGACATTAAATTTATAAAATTAAGCCATACTTGGCTTAGAAGTTAGGATTTAAAATTTTGTCAATCTTAAGTTATAACTGTGATGATTAAGAGCATCACAGCATAAACAAGCAGTCAAAACTAGCCATTTCCTCCTCATCTGGAAACAATGACAGATTCTTAAACAATCAAATCATGTGCAACTCTCCAAATTAAACTATAGCACAAATAATTGCAATGAATAATATCGCAGCATAGCATATTAATTAAAACTTAACGAGAAAATAAATAGATATAAAATCAATGACTAACGTTCAAACGAACCTGATCAACTTCACCACGGCTAATGTCTAATACAAACAAATAATTCACTGCAAATCAAAATATTAATCCAACATGATAAAAGCAAGTTAAGTTACAGTCATCAAAACAAATTTTTCTCTGTTTTCATGACTGTCAACACTGCATCAAAATTGATAAAATATTTATCTGGAATAATAGATCAAATAAAATCACCCAATAATTATGCCATAATAATTTTCATACCGCAGCTTTGGCAGACAGTCATTAGATTAGCTATTCACGTTGCCAAACGCCAGAATTTCCACCCTCTTTATGCAGCAATGCCACATTACAGATCATCATGCTACGGTCAACCGCTTTCAACATATCATAAATCGTCAACAACCCCACGCTAACTGCAGTCAAAGCTTCCATTTCCACACCAGTTTGTCCTCGTGTCTCGGTTTGCGCAGTGAGCGTAATACAACGCTGATTATCATCCGTGGTAAAAGAAATATTCACATGAGTCAGCGCCAACAAATGGCATAATGGTATCAGAGTGCTGGTTTGCTTCGCAGCCTGAATAGCCGCAATACGCGCCACTTCCAGAACATCGCCTTTTTTATTATGACCATGCAATACCTTATTATAAGCAATCTCATTTAGCATAATTTGCCCACTGGCTATAGCTACTCTTTTCGTGTACTGCTTATCGCCCACATCAACCATATGCGCTTCACCTTGCGCGTTGAAATGTGTTAGTTCTTCTGCATTCATCATTCGTCACTGACAGGCTAAAACTGCTATATTACAATATAAACTCCCTTTTAGCTGCTCAGACCCCGGCAATGAATAAAAATGAAATATTGAAAATCGGCTTAGTATCCATCAGCGACCGTGCTGCAACTGGCATCTACCCTGATCAAGGCTTACCCGAATTAAAAAAATGGCTGCAACAGGCAGTCATCAATCCTTTAGAAATGATCGAACATCTCATACCGGATGAACAACCGCTTATCGAAAGCACATTGATTCGATTAGCTGATGAAGATCGCTGTCCGTTGATTTTAACCACAGGTGGTACTGGTCCGTATCTACGAGATGTCACTCCTGAAGCGACCTTAGCCGTTGCAGACCGAGTCATACCAGGTTTTGGAGAACTAATGCGACAAATCAGCTTACATTTCACTCCAACAGCGATCTTGTCACGTCAGGTGGGCGTATTACGTGGCAACAGCCTGATTTTAAATCTGCCTGGTAAACCCTCTGCTATTGCAGAAACCCTTGGTGGCGTTAAAAACAGTAATGGCGAAACTCTGATACCAGGCATTTTTGCCTCCGTTCCCATTGCCGTAGATGCTGTTGGGGGTCCGCTCATTCAAACAGATGCCCATTTTTGTCCGGTTGTCAGTCCCAAACGCTAAACCAGTCATCTGATCATTTCGACTGTCAAGCAAGATCGGGTTGAGCATTGTTCATTGATCAAAACATATTGACCGATCACATCACCTTTCGACTAACAAAAAAAACAGCCTGTATTTCTACAGGCTGTTTCTACAACAAACAGTGATTACACGTATTTATCCACTTCTTCCAAAGTCGCTTTAGCATCACCAAAGCACATCTTCGTATTTTCATTATAGAACAATGGATTGTCCACACCAGCATAACCAGACTTCATAGATCGTTTGAACACAATCACATTTTGTGCTTCCCAAACATGTAACACTGGCATACCGGCTATTGGGCTACCCGGATCCGTTACCGCAGCAGGATTAACCGTATCATTGGCACCAATAACCAACACCACATCCGTTTCCGGAAAGTCATCATTGATTTCATCCATTTCCAGCACAATATCATAAGGAACCTTAGCCTCTGCCAGTAACACATTCATGTGACCTGGCAAACGTCCAGCGACCGGATGAATACCAAAACGCACATTGACACCTTGTGCGCGTAGCTTATTGGTCAGACTGGCAACCGCATTTTGCGCATGTGCTACGGCCATACCATATCCAGGGGTAATAATCACAGAGCTGGCATTTTTCAGCATATCTGCCACAGCTTCCGGCTTAATCTCCTGTATTTCACCAGCTGGCGCTTCGTCGCTGCTGCTGGCAACCGGATCAGAACCAAAACCGCCACCAATAACCGATAAAAATTTCCGATTCATCGCCTGACACATAATGTAAGACAGGATCGCGCCAGAAGAACCAACCAGCGCACCGGTCACAATGAGCAAATCATTATTTAGCATAAAACCAGCGGCAGCAGCAGCCCAGCCTGAATAAGAGTTCAGCATAGAAATGACCACCGGCATATCCGCGCCACCAATCGAGGCAACCAAATGATAGCCAAATGCCAGCGCAATAATTGTCATCACCACCAACGCAAAAGTAGAACCACCGACACCAACAAACCAGAACAACAACAATAAAGACAGCACCAACGCGCCTAAATTCAACAGATGCCGATTAGGCAACACCAACGGTTTACTGGCTATCTTGCCATTGAGTTTACCCCATGCCACCAGAGAACCAGTGAATGTGACCGCCCCGATAAACACCCCTAAAAACACTTCAACCAGATGGATCGTGTGCATATCATAAGCAACATCAATCGGGTAAATATAACTATTAAAGCCAACCAATACCGCAGCCAGTCCGACAAAACTGTGTAACATAGCAATCAGTTCTGGCATTTGGGTCATTTCCACCTTTTTGGCTTGATACAAACCAACAGCACCACCAATAATCATTGCCAAAATCACCCAGCCCAGACCATGTGCGTCCTGACTAAATACCGTTGCCAGCAACGCAATCGTCATACCGGCAATACCAAGATAACAACCTCGTTTGGCACTTTCCTGATGAGAAAGACCTGCCAAACTCAAAATAAACATTATCGCAGCAACAATATATGCCGCAGTCACAATACCATGAGACATTACGCTTCTCCCTTACTTACGAAACATATTGAGCATGCGGCGGGTAACAGCGAAACCACCGAAAATATTGACACTCACTATAGCAACCGCAATAAATGCCAAAAATGAGACGAAACCATGCCCCTGCCCGATTTGCAATAACGCCCCCACAATAATGATGCCAGAAATCGCATTAGTCACAGACATCAACGGCGTATGTAACGAATGACTGACATTCCACACCACAAAATAACCAACCACACAAGATAAAACAAACACCATAAAATGATTGAGGAAAGCCACTGGAGCCACTGCGCCTACCCAGATCATTAATATCACCGCAACAGCCGCCCAGATCAATTTCGTATAAGGAGAAGAAGGTTTAGCAGCCGCAGCCGGTTCAGGAGCTGGTGCAACCTGCGCTTTAGATTGTGGCGCAGCGGAAACCTGAATCGGTGGAGGTGGATACATCAAATTACCATCATGAGTCACCGTCATATTACGAATAATTACATCTTCAAAATTCAGCTGCAGTTCCCCATCTTTATTCGGCGTTAGTAACTTGGCCAGATTAACCAAATTAGTACCGTATAACTGCGAAGACTGACCAGCCAAACGATTGGCCATATCCGTATAGCCAATGACCTTCACACCATTAGGCGTAGTAATGATTTTTCCTGCTTCCGTGTATTCACAGTTACCACCAGTAGCCGCCGCCAGATCCACCACTACCGAACCTTCCCGCATACTGTCGACCATCTCCTTAGTGATCAACTTCGGAGCCGGTTTTCCCGGAATAGCAGCCGTAGTAATAATAATATCGACTTGCTTAGCCTGATCGGCAAACAACTTCATTTCTGCTTCAATATAAGCGGGGCTCATCGTTTTAGCATATCCATCCCCACTACCACTCTCTTCTTCCTGATAGTCCAGATGTAAGAATTTACCGCCCATAGATTCAATCTGATCAGCTACCTCTGGCCGCGTATCAAACGCGTTCACAATGGCGCCCAACTGACGCGCAGTACCGATGGCAGCTAAACCAGCCACACCAGCACCAATAATCAATACTTCAGCCGGTGGGACTTTGCCTGCAGCAGTGATTTGACCAGTAAAAAAGCGACCAAAATTTTCAGCCGCTTCAATTACTGCACGATAACCACTAATATTTGCCATAGATGACAAAGCATCCATTGCCTGTGCCCGAGAAATACGTGGCACCATATCCATCGCCATTACCGTAATATTTTTTTCCTGCAACGCCTGGATCAATTCAGGATGCTGAGCCGGCATAATAAAACTCACCAGAATTGTCCCCGGTTGGATAACGGCGATTTCTTCCATATTCGGTGCATTGACTTTAAACAGAACCGGACACGCCCATACAGCTTTTGCATCAGTAACCGTTGCGCCAGCCTCACTATACAGTCCGTCAGACAAGCTAGCTGCTTTCCCGGCATCATGCTCTACAACCACTTCATGACCTAATTTAATCAGTTGAGCAACGGTTTTTGGAGTTGCCGCTACTCTGGTCTCACCAGCTAGAGATTCGCGTGGAATACCTATTTTCATTTAATTTCCTTTCCCAAGGACATGCACTTAAACTAATATCTGATCAAAATGTTAGCGTATTGTTGTATTACTTTTTAACTTTAGACAATCCGATGCAGCAATCATTTCATTGCTATCAAATCCGATCATATGCGCCAGCATCTTGCAGATTCCATTCAGGCAAAGCAGGTAAAAAGCCTTAAATCAAACCAAGTATAACCTTGTTTTATCAAATAAATGTTGCATTTCCAACTCGGTACACATCATAACAACGACATGCATCCGATCCAAAACATTTTGCATTTAATTTGTATACTATTTAAAACTCTTTAACAGTACTGTAACAGACTATAAGGAATGTTTGTTGATTTATCAATTCATGTTTGAAATAAATCACCAATTTATTTTAAATTTAACAATTTAATCAAATAGACGGCGAAGAATGCTAAATCCATTTATTTGTTACGATATTATTATGTAAGAATTTCTCTTCAAATACTGAAATTTAAGCTAACAATTCACACCTCAAGTGAGAATTGATTTATTATTCAAATGATTTTTTTAAATAAAAAAAGTACCAAATTTTCGTCATCACTGCTGCTTTTTTTAATCAGTATCTTTAAGAAATTTTAAACAAAATTCAGCATAATTAATCAGGTATCACCCAGTTGCTCTACTGCATATCCAGAAATTGCCAGCGCGCATTCATCAATTTGAATATCCAAACTTAATCATAGTATGCATCATTTAGCCAAAGAATAGCTTATTATTAAGCTTAAAAGTTATCTTAAATATGATAAAAAAATTTTTTAACCAGCGGATAGTCATCAGATAAATACTTCAAATTCTTTCGCATATTTCGTCGGCGTAAACTCGATCAGCTCGTATTGTGCAATTTGATGAACATAAAACGGATCTTCTTGCATTATTGTTAATGCTTGTTCACGACATTCACCACGACAAAGGATGATACCTCCACTACGGGGTACTTTGCGACCAGAAGCAATAAAATGTCCTATTTGATAATGATGTTCTAAATAATCCAAATGCTGCGGTAAGTATTTTTCTACTTCCTCAATGGGCTTAAGGTAGGTAAGAGAAAAAATAAACATATTAATTCCTAATTTTATTAATCTGCAAAAAATAAATCTCGACAAAGGGAAATATATAGATCTAAAAATTAACGATTTATATTTTACCGCAGCGTGATTGAGTAAATTTAAGACTTTTGGATGAACTCTATTTTATAGCCGTCTGGATCTTCTACAAAAGCAATCACCGTAGTGCCATGCTGCATCGGCCCAGCTTCACGAATGACCTTTTGTCCTTTGGCTCGCACAGCATCACAGGCAGCATAGGCATCATCTACTTCAATAGCTATGTGCCCATATGCATTGCCCATATCATACTCATGTGTATCCCAGTTATAGGTCAGCTCCAATACAGTGTGATCAGCTTCTTCTCCATAGCCGACAAAAGCCAGGGTAAAACGACCACCAGGAAAATCTTCTTGCCGCAGTAATTTCATCCCTAACACATCCTGATAAAACGCCAATGATTTTTCCAAATCAGTGACACGCAACATAGTATGTAACATTCTCATGGTGTATTCCTTTATCTTTTATTTATATTAAGGATATCATACAACCAAAGTTGAACGATTACTTGATTTTCCTCACCTACTATATCAATAAAAATTCATTTCAAAAGTTTTAACCGTGCAGAAGATGAAACTATTATGCAGACTGCTGCTGATTGTAATGACGATATATTGACTAAATCGATTCAACAAGAGTTAATTTTAACCAACACAGCCTATGTGGTTACATCAACTACCTTTCCCTCTCATAGATATCAATGGTAGCCATACAGACAAAAACAACTTCACGGTTAATACTGCTTTGAGCATAGTTGAAAATTGACCACATTTCATTCCTCAAACTGGCGATATTTCAACATTCCTTTTTTCGACTTCTTCAAAACTTTTATGGCAACTAAATCTTTTTAAAGATATTCAATATTTTTAATAGTC
>CALYOS010000049.1 GCA_945267035.1 uncultured Neisseriaceae bacterium
TTTATAATATAACACTTTAACCACAAAAAGATACCTTACCATTACAACTTTGCTTACCATCAACTATTTCGCAAATTCATTTATTTATTAATTGCCAACCGAGTAAAGCTAGCGTTATTGTTAATATTAATCAGCACGCAAAGCATAATTATAAGAACAAATAGGGACAAAACATGATTAACTAATAAAAACAATAACGTCAAAACAACTTTTTTAAGAATTTAAGTAAGCACACCCAATAAAAAAACCTTATCAAAATTTAAGTGACTATCCGTTACTATTGGTCACAATAGTTTTAAATCTTTAATTCAGTGTATATTAAAATATGACATAGAAATTACATAAAAGATAAATAACTGAATTCAAATATTGTTAAACGTACAAAATGAAATTATAACGATATTAAAATAAACTTATATGTGTCATTATTGATAGGGTTTTACAATGTAAATTATTATATAGCTTAGATTTTTGGCTAATGTATTTACTAATCAAGCTAAGCTAACTATTTCGGATATGTCTATCAAGTTTAATTTCTATTGAATCTTAATTTAATTCAGCACTTTATAAAACTATCGGAGTAGAATGTTATGCTGATCTATACGACGACTTACAGCTATTGAAACAAAGCATCATATTGGTACGCATAACTTGGGATGTGTAAAAAGACAATACCTATTACCCATTTCATGATACGTGTTTAACATTTTCGCTAATATTAATTGCGCCAAAAATCATATATGTTAGAAGATTATTAGCTGAATGTCCAAGTTGATTTTTACAAATTCCTTTATGTTACAATATATTATATATATTTAATCAGCATTATGCGGGATTGACGAAGGTTCAAATTATTATTTGAAAAATCCCATTAGCTAGACATATACATCTAGATGTTTTCATTGCATTATCATTATTCTAATCATGAATAGCATTCCCGATAACATTAATGCAGATCGACAAAAGGGACTACATTGTCCGTAGTAATTTAAAGATATAAAAAAAATTTTCGCAAAAAATTTTCTCAATATTGGCATTCATTCCGCTATATCTCTTTGATATTTTTGATTACCTATAAACCAATATATTTAGATAAACTATCGCGCAAATACTACTCAGAAGCTAAATTTACGGAAAAAAATACTTGAGATATTAGATCAGAATATTTTATCCATGTTTAAACCCCAGCCGGCAGACTGGATATATATGGCATCCATCCATTTGCCACACCCAAATCAGTGGCGACCACAATATTGATCACTGCGATACATTGGTTTTCTGCATTACAGATTACTGGCCAAATACGGCGCATAAATGGGGGGATTTTGCGTTCTTGTAAGAGTTTCTTGACATTTTTATGCATGCCCCGTAACGTTATTTTATCTTGGGATTGAACTGTTCGTATGATCCAGTTGGGCTGGATTTCTGCCAGACCAAAACTATTTTTACGCCACACCATTAGTCCATCTGATGGCAAATCTTTAATTTTTGCTGGTAACCAGGTTAACCATGGCCATTGGTGCACAGCATCTTTGGGATGAATCCATAATTTATCAGCATAGAATAAGACCTTGCCTTCCGGTAGCGACCATTCAGCCCCAGTTTTGTTGTTCATAAGCTGGCGGGCGAATTCATCCAAAGCCACAGTTGTAGACAAACCCAGATTATTATTTTGCGCAAACAACCGCAATTGCTGTTTACGCCTTGTTTCGCTTAATTTTTGCCATTGGGAAATTTGAAAACGCTTGTTCTGATCCTGAATTTTGCCCCAATCTTCCGCTGCCACCTCTTCTATCAAGGTGAGTTCATCCTGCAAACGTTTGATTCCTGCTTCAATTTGCTGATCCAGATGCGGTACGCGCTCGCGCCATGGCGGTAGACCACACAAGCGTAACCAGTTGCGCATATAGGCGGTATTGGTGTTGCTATCGTCATCTATGTAAGCTAGTTTCCAAGCTTCTGCATAAGCCTGTAAATCTTCACGGCCAAACGATAACAATGGACGCCAAAGCATACTGTGCGTAGTCAGCTGACGCTGTGCAGGCATAGCCGCCAGTGCTCGTAAACCTCCACCACGCAATGCGGCGAGAAAAAAGGTTTCAATCTGATCATTTAGATGGTGCGCCAGCACAACTGCATCAGCCTGACATTCACGATAAATTCGATAGCGTTCTTTACGTGCTGCCGCCTCTATCCCATCCCCATTAGTATGCACATTAACCTTAAAAGATTGCAGCGGTACAGACCAATTATGACAAATTTGCTGACAAAATTGCTGCCATTGATCAGCAAACTGACTTAAACCATGATGAACATGAATCGCTGATAAGGTTATTGGTAGGGTTGAACGCAGTTGCGCCAAAAGATGTAATAACACGATTGAATCCAAGCCACCACTTAGACCCACAGCCAAAACACAACGGTCAGCCATTGTGGCTGACCATTGCTGTGCAATACTTTGGCTTAAACGAATAGTAATATTATTTACTGCTGCTGAATTGTCCATAATTCATCAGACGATCAAATCGACGAGTTAAAAGATCAGCCATTGGTTTTCCTTTGGCCTCATGTAACTGAGCCGTCAAAACCGTTTTAACCCGTTGCATAATTTCTGGATAATTGCGATGTGCACCGCCTAATGGTTCCTCGATCACTTTATCAATCAGTTTCAGATCACGCAATCTTTTAGCCGTTATTCCCAACGCTTGTGCCGCCTCTGGTGCTTTTTCTGCTGTCTTCCATAGAATGGATGCACAACCTTCAGGAGATATCACAGAATAAGTTGAAAATTGTAGCATATTGACGTAATCACCTACAGCGATGGCTAATGCTCCGCCTGAACCGCCCTCCCCGATAATGGTACAAATAACCGGAACACGTAAACTGGCCAGTTCATAGATATTTCGTCCAATGGCTTCTGACTGACCGCGCTCCTCGGCACCGATACCTGGATAAGCTCCCGGGGTATCAATAAAAGTCAGTACTGGAATCTGAAATTTTTCCGCCAATTTCATCAAACGCAATGCCTTGCGATAGCCTTCGGGCTTGGGCATACCAAAATTACGACGAATTTTTTCTTTGGTATCGCGCCCTTTTTGATGACCGATAACCATCACTGTTTCGCCATTAAAGCGTGCCATACCACCAACAATCGCCGCATCATCGGCAAAAGCTCGATCACCATGAAGCTCTTCAAAGTCTGTACACAGGGCATCAATATAATCTAAGGTGTAGGGTCGCTGAGCATGACGAGAAACCTGTGAAATTTGCACAGGAGTCAGCTTAGAAAATAAACTTTTGGTTAAATCATCGCTTTTCTTTTTCAAGCGCGAGATTTCTTCGGAAATATCTACAGCCGATTCGTCCTGTACAAAGCGAAGTTCATCAATTTTCTGTACCAATTCAGCTATAGGTTGTTCAAAATCCAAAAAAATCTGTTTCATTGTTTAACATTCCGCAAAAACACTTGGTTGCTATAATACGCTAAGAACCAAACCGATGCAGCCCCAAAATCACAATTGTTCTTGCATAAATCAGGGTATAAATAAAATAATCCCCTGATTTATATAAATTAAAATATCGTTTTCTTTGGATATTTAATAAAATATATTTCACAAAAACAATGCTAATATCTGACACTTCAGCACAGATCGTTATGCTATTCAGTCGATAACAATAACTATTACTCAACTTGTTCAGTTCAACTCTACCGCCAACTTTTCGATGACTACGCCCTATCGCCACAGCACCACTTAGCTGGTAGCAATTTATTATTTTCAATTTTTCTGCGTTTTATTCTCTTGTTCGACTAACAATTCTACCGCTTTTATGTCTTTTAGATAACAATTACCCTGATTATGAATTCAATTAAAGTTGAATTCTGCCAGCATTAAGAGAATATAAATTTACGATAAAAAAACTCTTATCCTAATGATCCAGATGCGTATTTTAGTTAGTAAGATTCATCCATGTTAAATCCACATGGTTGATGAATAAATTGTCGCGAAACCATGAACAATGAAACTTCATCCTATGCCATTTAGACTAAGATGAATTTGTTTTATTTCAAGGACAGAAAGGGTGAATTGAATCCCAAACAGCGTTTAATGACAGTAAATGTACAACATCTACCGATTAACAACTTGCCAAGACAGGGTTTTACCCACTAAAATTAGCAGTTTTCTGTCTCCTTTGACAGAATAATAAACTTCGATTTTTTCATTAAGGAATACACAATGGTAGTTATTCGTTTGGCTCGCGGTGGTTCAAAACATCGCCCATTCTATAATATTGTCGTAGCAGACTCTCACAACCGTCGTGATGGTCGCTTCATTGAACGTGTCGGTTTTTATAACCCTGTTGCAAATGAAAAACAGGAACGCGTTCGTCTGAATGCTGATCGCTTGAATCACTGGGTTGGTCAAGGTGCTCAGCTTAGCGAAGCAGTGGCCAAGCTGGTTAAAGAACAGAAAGTTTCTGCTTAAGCTGTATAACGATGAATACGACACAGTGCCAATGGGTGGCAATGGGCTATATTAAAGGCGTATTTGGTGTCAAAGGATGGGTAAAGATCCATACCGATACTGAATATACCGATAGTTTATTGGATTTTCCACAATGGCAGCTGAGCAAAGACGGTCAGACACAGACCGTAACTGTAGCCGAAAGTAAAATTAACGGCGAAGAATTACTGGTCAGATTTGAAGGCATAGCCGATCGTGATGCAGCTGCATTACTGCGTGGCTATACCATCGAAATTGATCGCGCCTCATTTGCCGAAACCGAAGACGATGAATATTACTGGGCTGATTTAGTAGGTTTAACCGTTTACAATCGTGAACAACTGAACCTAGGCACAATCAGCTCGTTGATGGATACTGGTGCCCACGATGTATTGGTAGTTGACGGCGTTTATGGTCGTAAGCTGATTCCTTTTGTTGCGCAATATATTATTGAAGTCAATCTGGCACAAAAAAATATCTGCGTTGACTGGGGCAGTGACTATTAATGCACATTCAGGCCATTACCCTGTTTCCAGAAATGTTTACTGCCCTAACGAGCAGCGGCGTAACTGGAAGAGCATTACAGCATGGTCGGTGGCAATTTAGTGCCATCAATCCACGTCAGTATGCTGATAACCCTTTAGGCTATATCGATGATCGCCCCTTTGGCGGTGGTCCAGGCATGATTATGATGGCACCGCCATTACAATCAGCCATTGATGCAGCCATACAGACTTGTCCACAAGGAAAGCTGATCTACATGAGTCCGCAGGGTAAACCACTTACCCACACTCGAGCAGTGAGTCTGGCACAAGAGTCAGCCCTTATTGTTTTGTGCGGTCGTTATGAGGGTATAGATGAACGTATCCTCACCAGTAATGATATTACAGAAATCAGTATTGGTGATTTTGTGGTATCGGGCGGTGAGTTACCCGCCATGATGTTGATGGATGCGGTAATCCGCTTATTACCCGGTACACTCGGTGATGAACGCTCAGCAGTAGAAGATTCATTTGTTAACGGTTTATTAGATTGCCCACATTACACTCGTCCGGTAGAATTTCGTCAGCAGACCGTACCCGACGTGTTACGCAGTGGGAATCATGCTTTAATCGCGCAATGGCGGTTAACCCAATCGCTTAAGCGCACTTTAACACGACGTCCAGATTTACTGGTCGATCGTGAATTAACCCCAGAGGAATCCAGTCTCTTGCAGCAAATCAGACAAGAGGAACGGGAAATCCCATCATAACAGGAAATATGAAATGAACTTGATTCAACAATTAGAGCAGGAAGAAATTGCTCGCCTGAACAAAGACATCCCTGCTTTTGCACCAGGTGATACCGTGGTTGTTTCAGTACGTGTTACTGAAGGCAGTCGTACCCGTTTACAGGCCTACGAAGGCATTGTTATCGCCCGTCGTAACCGTGGTCTAAACAGCAACTTCATCGTACGTAAAATTTCTAGCGGTGAAGGTGTAGAACGTACATTCCAGTTATACTCTCCAGCCGTTGAAAAAATCGAAGTGAAACGTCGCGGTGATGTACGTCGTGCTAAGCTGTATTACCTGCGTGGTCTGACTGGTAAAAAAGCTCGCATTCGCGAAAAATTGCCAGCTCGCAAAGCCTAAGCATTTCTTTGTTCGGCTATTATTCATTAGCCTGAAAAAAGCCAGATCATCTGATCTGGCTTTTTTAATAAATCTTATTCCAAGATACAATTAGCTTAGTCAAGCATCTTCCCAAATGATTAGCTTATGGATTTATCGCTATTGTTCCTATCCTGACAATTTCTATATTCCCACAAATACTTTCCAATCAAACTAATGATTAAATGCCACTGATCAAAGGCAACATACCGAAAAAAGAGGATTTTGACTAATATCACGCTTTATCTTAACAACAGAAACTTTTTTCTTCCGCAAACGACACAAATCAACAGCGGTGGATATTGAATAATGTTAAACTAGACAAGTTTTGATTTATTCTTAGTGCCTCATTTTACGCAAAGGAAGCAACAATAATGAGCCAGTCCCTAAGTTATCGTGATGCCGGTGTTGATATTGATGCTGGTGATTCACTGGTTGAAAAAATTAAACCCTTCGCCCAACGTACCATGCGACCAGAGGTTTTGGGTAATTTAGGCGGGTTTGGTGCCTTGGTGGAAATCAGTCAAAAATATCGTCATCCTGTACTTGTCTCTGGAACAGATGGCGTAGGTACAAAATTAAAACTGGCTGTAGAATGGAATAAGCATGACACCATAGGCATTGATCTGGTAGCAATGAGTGTCAACGACATTTTAGTACAAGGTGCTGAGCCACTTTTTTTTCTGGATTATTTTGCATGTGGCAAGCTGGATGTTGAACAGGCAACATTAGTGATAAAAGGGATCGCAGCCGGCTGTGAACAGTCTGGTTGCGCTTTAATCGGCGGTGAAACTGCTGAGATGCCTGGCATGTATCCTCAAGGAGAATATGATCTGGCCGGATTTGCCGTTGGTGTAGTGGAGAAAGAACAAGTCATTAACGGGCGTAACATCGTAGCCGGAGATATTGTTCTTGGATTGGCGTCGAATGGTATTCACTCCAATGGGTATTCGCTGGTGCGGCAAATTCTCGCACGCGCCAACCCTGATCTGGATGTCGAATTTGCCAATGGTCAAACACTGCGTGAAGCCATTATTGCTCCTACCCGCTTATACGTAAAACCCATATTGGCTGCACTTAAGCAATTCAGCATTAAAGGGATGGCACATATAACAGGCGGAGGCATCAGCGAAAATGTACCTCGCATTTTGCCCGATAATACCGTGGCTGCTATTGATGCCCACTCTTGGTCAATGCCTGCATTGTTTCAGTGGTTGCAACAGGCGGGTAATGTCACTACACAAGAGATGTATCGCACTTTCAACTGCGGTATCGGCATGGTAATCATTGTAGACGCTACAGAAGCAGAAGCTATCAAACTATTTTTACAACAACAGGGCGAAACTGTGTATCAGCTCGGTTACATCCGTCCCCGTCAAGGTGATGAGCACCAGACACAGATAAACTGATAGATAATAAAAGTCCTAAAAAAATTACAAAGCCCTACGCAAAATATTAAGAATAGGGCTTTATTTACATCCAGAAGTTTAAGAGAATGAATATTATAAAATCTTTGAATTTTTGAAATATGATACTTTTACAGGTTTAAATCATGTTTTGAATATTCGTTTTATGCTTTTGTTAGCTTTTAAACTGAAGATCTTTTTTCTTCATTATTTAATTATTTCTATAATCGTTCAGATAATATAATAAGCCATATAAGGTTTTACCATTTTAGATATTTTTAAAATAATATTAACTTTGAATAAAGATATAAAGTTATATTATAGATATATTTTTTTCACATGATCATAATATGATCCTGGTACAGTATTTTTAACATACCTTAATTTATGAATACTCGTTCTTTGTTGAATTTGTGCAAATTCTTCAGCATCATAAATTTCATGCATTTTGGTTTGCAAAAGATGAACTAATGTATCATCTTTCACCGTACAATTTTTTTTCTCAAAATCTTTATGATGAATTAATTCATGAAATATTATTTGAAAAAAGAAATAATGTTTTATTGAAGTTTGCGTTTTCCAAAAATTTAACAATAAATCCAGCCATGTATGTATAACCTCATTTTTTCTTTTACCCACCATAAAGCTACTTAAAATATTTACATAATGAGAATTATGCCAACCGAAATATAATGGATCATATGTTTCAAAATAAGCTTTATCTAACGCATTTTCATCACGCTGAAAAACAAAAAAATTCATATTGGCCACGTTTTCAGGTATTGGATTAGTCAACAAAATAGTAGCATCCATCCAAATACCACCATATGTATCCAGTAGGGCTAATCTTAGCAAATCGGAAAAGAAAACATGTTTAAATTCTTTGTTTAGTCTTTTTTCAAAAATAAATTCAGGTAAGTCTAAATATTCATGAATAGTTGTATCATCCAGTCTGATTATTTGATAATCCTTTTTATACTTATCGACAGAGTTAAAACAGATTTTCACAGTTTCAGGCAATGTTTTATCATCAACACCTTGACCCCAATATTGCCAGATAATTTTATTTGTATTTAATGTTTTTTTTGCCTTAAGATTGAATTTTTCTAAACCACCATTTAAATAAAGATTCAAAAAATTTTTTGATGCTTTAGCCATCTGTTTTTGTAGCTCAATATCTGCTTTGAGAGCTACTTTTTTTCTAATTTTTTTTGGCACTAATCCAAAATAGAATATGCGCCATGGTTGTAAATTCATCGTGCTGACGAAAGAATTCCAACGTGTATTTTTTGAAAACAAGGTGGGTAAATCAGAATTAATATTTTTAATTTGTGAATTCATTGAATCGGTATTATAAAATTTGCCATATAACATCAAATTAGCATAAAACTGTCTAAGTGAAAACTTTTAAATTTTTAACGATCTGTAGTACTGCAATTTAACCCGGCAAAAAATGAGTATTAAGTGTCAGTATGGCTATAATCAAAATTACTTAAAACCTTTAGAGCTACCATTTTTTTCCATTTACATAGTAAAGTTATATTAATCACTGGTTAAATTGTTGTCAATCTATACCACTGTATATATAGGATATATCAATAGTTTATATTTTTGTGTGTCTTGACTTTTCTAGATATTTTTGATGATTTTAAATGGTTAAGACTAATGCTTCATTCTAATTCGTCTTGTCGATTACCATTATTGTTTTTTTGTATTTAAAAAAACTTCAATTTATATCCGCATATAATCTGCAATACCTATCTATTTTATTGCTAGATTCTACCAGTTTTAACAAACCAAATTTAACCCTATAATGTTAAATTAGATTTCTCAAAGCAACAATAAACTATTGTTTATTTTATTATTTTCTCCATCTTTACAACAATCAGAAATGAATACATATTTATCTATATGATATTTTTAATATCATATAAAATACATTCCATACGAAGAATTTTCTGTTACAGGACCATTATTTTAGAATTATACTTCGCTAAAGTACTGTTTCCGGATGTTGCTAGAAGAATAGCTAACTTGTTTTGAATGCAGACATATTTGAGAAAAACACTTTTTTGAAACCTTCATTTTTTTAATATTCTGTTCCAAAAAAGTGTCCTCTAAATAGCATGTTCTATTTACAATCAATTAGTTCGGTTTATCAAAAAAATATTGCTATTTTGACAACTTAAAATGAATCTTTTATAAATAAAGAAGTTATTCATTTTTCAGCAAGGCTGGAAACAACCGTTCAATCCACTGACGTAAGACAATCAATTTTCCATGAAAAAAGTGACCTGAGCCTGGAATGACCACGACAGGCATATCCTGACTTTCTGCCCATTTTAAACTGTTTTCAATTGGAACAACTTCGTCTTTTTCGCCGTGGATCAATAAGGTTGTAGCAGGGTTATAAGCCTGCGGGACATCAATTGTATACATCCCAATTGCAGGACCTAATAAAAGTAGTGCATCAGGACGAGCCGTTAATGCACTAAAGAGAGAAACATAACCACCAAATGAAAAACCAGCGATGACCAGTTTTTGCGCATCTGGATGTTGTTGACGCGCAAAATCAACTACAGCCAAACAATCGGCTACTTCACCGCGCCCATAATCATGTTCACCATCACTGTTACCTACTCCACGTAGATTAGGCAAATAACAATGAAAGCCAAGTTCGGTCAAGGCTTTGGCTGCGGTTTGCACGACTTTATTGGTATTTAAGCCACCTTGTAGCGGATTAGGATGGTTAATCACGGCCACGCCACGTGCTGCACCTTGTGCGCTCAGATAAATGGTTTCAAGTTTTCCTACTGGTCCATTAACCCATATATTAGGTTGTTTTTTTAGCATCAATTTACTCACTCAGTTTTATTTGTCTAGCAGCAGACGTGTAACCACACGATCATTAGCCAGTTCTTCATCAAGTATTTCTTGCAAATCACTATCATCCACATAAGTATACCAGCGCGCCTGTGGATACAGTACCATCACAGGACCTTCGTCACAGCGCCCAAGGCAACCGGCACTACTGATGCGTAATTTACCTGCTCCCATCAATCCCATGGCCTTAGCACGACTTTTGAGATAGTCAACTGCATCAGCACCCACGTTATCATCACCACAACTTTGACGACAAGGATTGTCGCGACGATTGGTACAGATAAAAAGGTGTTTAGCAAAATAACTCACAAATTTTCCTTTTCTGATTCGATTGGTTCGCAAACCAGACGAGCTATTTAAACCCGTATAGAATTTAATTGAATGTTAGCGAACGATTATTGTGCTGCTGCATGGCTTTAACTGCAGCCAACATAGCTGGCAAATCTAAATGAAACTGTTCTGCCCGTTGCTGAGCCCGTTTTTTCAATTTATCCCAGTCTCGCATTAACGGGGGTTGCTGAAAAGCCAATACCGCAATATTGCCATGAGTTTCGGCCGGCACCATTAACACACGGTTTTCAAATACTTCTTGTAAACGACGAACAAAGGTAGGAAATCGTTTATCGCCTTGCCACCAATTGGTTACAAAAATACCTTGCTCATTTAATGCTTGCCGACAATCAGCAAAAAAAGGTTCAGCAACCAGGCTATCGATAATCTGTTCACCATCAAAACCATCTACCAAAATAATATCGGTATTGGCACGTAAAACTTTAATATATTCGGCGCCATCATCTTCGATAATTTCAAATTTATCTCCTTCAAACGGCAGTTCAAACATACTACGAGCAATACTGATTACTTGAGGATTGATGTCAACCGCAGTTTGACGGGTATCGGGTAAATAAGCATCTATCCAACGGGCAAAAGAACCACCCCCCAACCCGATCTGTAGAATATGTTGAGGCAAATGCTCAACAAATAATAACCATGCCATCATAGCGCGACTGTATGACAATACCAGCTCAGCTGGATTATCGACATTCATCGAACTTTGGATAGTCGGTGTACCCAGATGTAAGGAACGGATGTTGCCAGATTCAGATATCCCTACTTCCGGTAATTCATGGCGTGCAGGACGTAAACGGCGATACGGATGTTGTGGCATGGTGGCTTTCATCAGCTGATAACAAAAATAACTTAATCAACGCAAAAAATTTTGATTAGTATTAACTAGTTGCAAATTTATTTAGCGCTTCAGTGCACATGCCATCAAACTATACCCAGCAAGGTTGAGTATGATGATGTTCATATTAGCAACAAATAAGCACAACTCATTAGTAAAAGCCTCACCGGCGAGTCTGAACTTAACCAAACTTGGTGTGAGGCTTGTGTAGCTGCATTATAAAGGTTTTTTTATCATTTATAGTACTAAAAACCCAGTTCTTTGATGACTACAGTTTTATCATTTTGCTTGAAAATGATTAGGCGATTATTTACTGACTGTTGCTTGAGCAAAGAACCAACCAGCGTACTTTGATCGCGCAAGTCGTATTGTAGGTCACTTCTAATTACCCCAATTTTTGCTACAAGCTATTTTTTACTAAAGTAGCTTGTTTTTTGGGTTAATACTCAGTAAGCAAAATGACTTAAACGTAATGATCACATTTAAACTCTATCCTTTTATTCAAGAGTATTGAAATCTAATCATTCACTACAGAATGATCATCCTCTAAAAAAACCAATACAGCTGTTGGTAAATCTTTAAAACATTTTACTGCCCATCAACATTCTTTATTTCCTTAATTGTGGAAATGGTTTAAATCCACCAACGAAACTCTCTTACTCTCAAAGACCCCCTTTTAAAAAAAAGACCTTCACCATCAATAGTCTGTAGTTTTCCTACAGTCATTATTTTTCATATTTGTTTAGCGACAAGAAAGGACAACTCATTTAAAAAGCCTCACCAATCTGTTTGGGCTTAACCCAAATAAGTGAGGCTCGTTTAGCGGTATTTAAGATCTAGTACTGACAAAAACCCTGCTCTTTAATGACTGCTGCAATATCATCCCGCTTGAAATGACTCTGTGACAATTTACTGGCTATTTGTTGGGTAAATGAATCAACATGCTTACTGCGATCGCGTAAATCGTAATAGGTTTTAACAGTTGCATCATATTCAGCAAAATGGTTTAAATCAAATACATCTTCGTAACTATTTTCAAATGATCGAAGAGTTAATGGCATACGAGGTTTTAGTTCAGGAACTTGATCTGGTTCACCAATCTGTAAGCCAACCAGTGGGAAGGTCAATTTGGGCAAATTCAGTATTTGAATTATGGGACGGACATCGTTCTGAATACTGCCCAGATAGACACTTGCGAGCCCCATACTTTCGGCTGCCATCACCACACTCTGCGCAGCGATAATGGTGTCCTCTATTCCCTGGATAAAAGCATCGGTTGAAGCTATACCATCATCTGCTAATCCCAATTGAGCACGGATACGATGATTACGATATAAATCAACCACAAAAATAATCAAATCACCATAAGCGCCGACATATTTTTGCTGACAGATATTTCTGATACGTTCTCGTTTTTCAACATCTGTCACTCTGATCATGGAACATTGTTGTAAAAAATTTGAAGTAGGTGCTTGACGCGCCACTTCCAACAATCGCTGATATTGCTCCTGACTGAGCGTCTTATCCTTAAAATGGCGTACTGTGCGTCGCTGTAACAAGAATTGTTCGGTGGTAGTCAACTTATTCATCATTCTCTTTCAGAGTGATTAAAAAGAGTTAGTTCAATAAACTGTGTCATTTCATCAAAGCGTTTTTGAATTCCGGCAATCTGTTTTGACTAGCAACGCTTCTTTTCGTTAATCTGCAAATCAACTGGCTAATGACAGATGATCGCCGAGCCTGTAAAACACTTAAAAAATATCTAAAAATATGCCGATTTCGATCGTTAAATCATACATAAATCAGGATACAAAAACAAATACAAAGACATAAACAATATTCAACAAGCTTAATATAAGTTGCTTGTTACAGCTTATACAATTACTTAAACACGATATCATGTATCCTTTATGCAGCTAAATGAGTAATTGATTGATAACTTAGATAAACCACAACTGAGTTTCAAATATTTCTGGATAATTGAAATCTGTCTGGCGATTGATTCAAATTCATAAGTAAAAAATTTTTCAATTGAAATGTAGTCTAAATTTTCTAATTCTTTGCTAGCAAATAAAACTCGAGCACAATCTTATCCTCGCCTAGCTGTATTAACCCATCTACTTAATATCGACTATTGACGATGCAATGAATTATTCTGTGCTTTAGCTCACTTTGGTAATACGCAAGGCAAAATAAATCACCACACGATTAACGGATATAAGACGGAAACACTTCATCTGATAGGGTTTATTGTGCAGTGAGTCGATCTAAAGCCTCTTCATATTTAGCCAAAGTTTT
>CALYOS010000050.1 GCA_945267035.1 uncultured Neisseriaceae bacterium
GCAAAGCCGTAAGTGGTTATGCACAGTTTGATGGAAAATTCGGTAGTAACAGTCACTCAAATGTAGGTGCCAAAGTAGGCTTGAATTATTCATTCTAATTTTGGTCAAGAAATCTGAGCTAAAGGCAGCATTTAACTATGCTGCCTTTTTTTGCTCTATATAATCGTCAGTTAGAAAGCAGTAAACTGATCGGCATGGTATTTAGATCATCTGTAACTGAATATGACCAAAGTTTTATGTATTATCGGTCTCTATTTTTTCCCAAAAAAGATCCAGTAGATTGTCACTTATTTTCTTGCCATCAGAATATAATTCGAACCAACCTGATTGATTAGCAAAAGCAGAAATATTATCAAGTTTAGCAAAAATGCCGGCGATGGTATTGGCGCTGATTATTTTCATGAATAGCTCAAGCTGTAGTCGTTGTTTGGCATCTAAACGATCAAACAAATTTTTAATATTCTTCCAATCA
This sequence comes from uncultured Neisseriaceae bacterium, assembly GCA_945267035.1. GTDB lineage: Bacteria > Pseudomonadota > Gammaproteobacteria > Burkholderiales > Neisseriaceae > Snodgrassella. The sequence continues at coordinate 473 of CALYOS010000050.1, forward strand.
GGATCTTTGATGTTTTCTGGCTTCAGGTTTTGCAAAGATTGAATATAATACGCATTATACTCAATCATTTCGGCATAAATATGATTTACGAATTCTGTTTCAGTCATATTCTCATTCCTTGGTGACAAAAGCCAGTAAAGCTGACCAAAATTCTGGATGGACAAAAAATATGTTAATACATATTGGTGCCATTAGTTTTTTTATTTGCATCGGCTGCTGCTAAGCCAGCAAAACGGAAGCTGTATGCTCAATCTTGCGAGCCATTGTATGTCATCTGCTCATCGATAATACGATGTTTGCAGGGTTGCTATCAAAATAATACTTTAATGTTGCCCCTCGGAGCTGTAATCAATTCATGGGATATTGCTGAATCGGTGATACATCGTTGTATCAGGATCCAGTTTACCCTCTGAAAACTAAAATCCATGCTTGATGTTTTCCCTGAGCACGATGCTACGGGATGAAGCTTAGATAAATAAGTAGAAACATGTATACCAAATTGGCTTGATGACTAACCGTTTAAGAAAAAATTCTATAATCATATAAAATATTTTTACTTAGCGGGTCATTACGACTACGTTATGAAGCCTCAAACGTGGTACTGTTTTTAGTAATGCCCGCTAAGCTTTGGGTTAACACCATTTAAGGCGTATAAATGCTTGATAAAACCTGATTAAACGATCATTTGTGGATGTCTATAGGACGTCTATAAATTTCCCATAGGGTTGTACAATATATAGGTATTATGGTTTGATCGCATGAAGGGTGGCAAAGCGTAATTGTATCCGGTTACCGTTGCTATCAGTTTTATGCAAAGTCCCTATATTTTCATTGTATTTAATGATGTCCCAGTTTTGATAGTAATCACGTAGTTCATTGTTTTTGAATGTAAATGAAAAAGGCATGGGGCACGGATAGTCTGATGTGGACATGGCACTGACTATAACGTTGTAGCCACCTGAGCGCGTGTTTGATTGCATGTTATTGATAATAGCTGGTATGCGGTCTGGCTGTAAAAACATCATAACGACAGTACTAATAATTAAATCATAAGTTCCGGTGATGTCTGCTTGATTAATGTCATAAACTTGGGCATGGAAGTTTTTTAACTGTTCCTGATTGATGATTTGATTCAGTTTCTCAATATTTGCTTCATTTTTGTCCACAGCGGTCACGTCAAATCCAAGCATATTTAAATACAGTGCATTGCGTCCAGCTCCACACCCTAGATCCAGCACCCTTCCCGGTTTTAATCTTGCCGCCGCAGCAATTACTTCGGAGTGAGTAGGAGTGAGGGCATATTTTTTGGCACAGTAGTCTTCTTTTTGGCAATAAAAGGTCAGTTGGCACTGAATATCTGTCGAAACATGGCTTATTTTATGCCATTGTTGAGGCTCAATCAGCGGGGGTTGCTGGTTTGCACTAAATTGATATTCTGCGGTGACGTTGCCTGTGGCATCCAGCATGGCAAGGTTGAGCTGCCCACTGATTATATGTAATTTTGCCCATGTGCCTAGCTGGGTATTATGTTGTTGTCGAAATCCATCCGGTAAGGTGGCTGCCGTCCAGATTGGAAGTGTTTTATAGGCAACTAAGTTTTGAAGGTCCATCAGTTTTCCCGCTTTGATTGAATAGTTGAGTATTATAGTCAAGTATTATTGTCCAAACCATCATTTTTTGCCCAAAGGTTTTTTTTTGGTAGATTTTTTGGCGGTAAAAGAGCTCTTCTGCTGTCTGACAAGTGGATGTTTACTCAACAATAATTATTTTTTTTGGTCGAGTTGCTGAAGGGGAAAAATATTTTTTATGCTGTTAATCATTTTAAATGTTTCAATCAGGTCAGGATGTTGGCAAGAATTTTGATACACGATTTTGGCAGAAACACGGCAAAAATTTGGTTGAACGGTGAGACTATTGTTGATCAGTTGTTAATGAAAACACTGTTTTTTTACGGCAGTTAAGAATACCAAACAGGCTATCTAGAGATAGCCTGTAAGTGATAAAAAATGAGGAGGATCAATTGACCTGATACTTAGACAGAACTGCTCTGATTTGAGGTAAAGCAGCGCGGGCGGCGTCTTCTCCCAGTTTAATCGCCTGTGCTTTTTGATCAAAGCCACCTATGGTGCCCAATTTTTGTACCTGTGGACGGATAACTACTTGAGCTTTGGACAATTCACTATTCAGAGCGGAGCTACTCATGATATTCAGGCTTTGATCAAGATAGGAAAAAAAGCCTGTGCTGGTCAGGGTAGCTGGTTTGGCAGAAATATCAACGGCAATGACCACATTGGCTCCTAGCTGTTTTGCTGCTGTAACTGGCACAGGAGCCACCAATCCACCATCGACAAAGCGTTTGTTGCCGATAACAGCTGGCTGAAAGATATTAGGAATGCTGGCGGATGCGCGTACTGCGAGTCCAGCGTTACCATTGGTGAAAACGGCCATGCGTCCGGTACCAAATTCTGTAGCAACGGCCCCGAAACGAATAGGAAATTGTTGCATGGGTTTGTTGCGCACTTTGTTGTTGATGTAATCCTGTAATTTTTGCCCTTTAATAAAACCGGAAGTGGACAATACTGGATCAACCAGATCAGCTTTGTTAAGAATTTCTGCTTCCAGTTCTAATCTGTCTGGACTCATTCCGGAGGCATACATACTGCCCACCAGGGCTCCGGCGCTGGTACCGGTTACGATTCGTACAGGAATATGATTTTCTTGTAATACTTTGATGACGCCAATATGGGCAAAGCCTTTGGACACGCCACCCCCTAAAGCCAATCCAATTACGGCTTGCGGCTTGGCCGGTGTGGCGGGTGTAGTTGGTTTGGTTGATGTTAAGTTACAGGCACTGATGGATATGGCTGTAATCAGGGTTAGTATGCTATTGCGTAAACCAGATATGATCTTCATATTTAATTTCACGATTTAACCGATTGAGAGGGTGAGTAAAATTGTATGGTAGATGTGTGATCAGGTAATGTTTGTTTTTTTACGCCATGTCCATATAATAGCTCGAGAGTGACATGATGTACCGGTTGATGCTGCCAGCTATCGGCCAGTATGCGTACCGCTTCGATCTCATTGTCAAATTGCAGGGTTTGCCATATCCCGGCAGTAATCATGTCATCAATGAATCGTTCTACGGTGGTGTATTGCAGGGTTAACATATTCATGTCAGTGACTGGATCGTAAAACCCGTTGTGCAACAGCATATCACCCAAATCGTGCATATCCAGCAGGCGCTGAGCTTTCACTATTATGTCATGCTTGCGCCATAGTGTCATGACTTCTTTTAGTGTGTCTGGTCCGAAGTGACTAAAAAATAAGACACCATCAGGCTTTAAGGCACTTGCCCAATTTTTAATGACTTGACGGGGATTGTCTTGATGCACCAGCCCCAAATTACTCCATACCATATCAGCCATGGCATTGTCTGGTAATTGATCGGAATGGATTTGTACGGGTAAATCACCACTGATTTTCTGCCACCAGTTTTGTTTGGCTTTGCGGAGACTTTGCGCTGCTGCCAGATAGTCGCTGCGACTATCGAATTCCTGAAATTGTGCGTGCGGATAACGTATTTTCAGCAATCGGTAACTTTCATTGCCATCAGCAGCGGCGAGAAATATTTTGTGCGGTGGCTGTTTGAGTATGGTCAGACGTTCATCTAGTGTGGCCGCCAAATGTGCTTGTAAAAACCAATCCGGATGGTTTGGCAAGGTTATCATCATTTATGTCTCTCCCAAAATTGACTCAGAACCTGTGCAAATTCAGCAGTGTGGCTGAGAAAGGGGACATGTGCCGCCTGTGGCAGCAAAACCCACTCACTTTGCGGTAGGTGCTGATGTAGATATTCACCCATGCGTGGCGGAGTGATGGCATCACGACCGCCGTAAATTAATAATACCGGACAGTTTATGCTGCTTATGAGTGGGCGTAGGTCAGTCTGTTTTAATGCAAGTAAAGCTGCGTTAAGTGCGGTAGGGGAGCCGTATTGACAGATGCTTGCTGTCAGCTGACTGATGTTGTTTTGCGCGTCGGCTGGAGCATGCAGCATTTGCAGTTGTAGAAATTGCTGCATGTATTTAGGATAATCAGTTGTAAAATGGTTAGCCATGATATCAAGGCTAACGCGTTGCAGACCTTGCGGATAGTCGCTGCTGGCTAATAGTTTGACCAGAGAGGCAGTCAGACACAGGCTTTTTACTTTATCCGGATGGTGGGCAGCCAGCAGTAGCGCCACCATGCCACCAAGTGACCAGCCAACGAGATGAATCGGGGTACTGATTTGTTCTGCCATCTGATCAGCTATCTCTTCAAGATTAAACTGACCGGAAAATGCAGCGGTACCATGGCCGGGTAGGTCAGGTGTCCACCAATGTTGTTGCCAAGGTGCTGGTATTTGAGGGCGTAGTGGGTCAAATATATGATGATTTGCCCCCCAACCGTGGATCAATAGGGTATGCGGAGTTGTAGTCATGGGATTAATTTCGTTATTTACTTCGTTATGGCATGGGTGTATTGGTGTACCACATTGTTTATTATGCCATGGTAACGCTCATCAATCTGGTTTATGTCGAGCTTGTTGGGCTGATTTGCGAACGCTGCAACGTGACAGCGGGCAATTGTGTCCGCGTTGTACGACGACTAGTGTCAATGCAGTGGTGTGTGAATCATGCCGGTATAAGCGTCAACCATTACAAGGGCTGTACGCCAGTTACACCTATACCGCGCCCTTACAGCAATTATTGCGCGCATTCAAACATCAGCGCCAGTTGGCAATATTGGATACTTTGGCTGCATTGATGCTGGCACAACCTCCGCAGTGGATGCAACCGGATCTTTTTGACGGGGTGGTGGCGATGCCGTTAAGTAGGAAAAGGTTGTTTGAGCGAGGCTTTAATCAAAGCCAGATGCTGGCTGCTATTGTTGCTCGCCACTATGCTTTGCCATTGATACCTATGCATGGGATTCATCGTCGTCATCGCCCACCTCAATCTACTTTGAAAAGTAAACAGCGTCAGGATAATGTACGCGGTGTATTTCAGCTTCGCCATTCATTTAAAAATCGCAACTTATTGTTAATTGACGATGTTACGACCACAGGCGCAACAATTTCTGCTCTGGCGCAAACCCTTAAGAATGGGGGCGCAGCGCAGATTTATGCGTGGACTTTGGCTCATCCAAGGTAAAAATTTTTGACAGAAGAAAGATATTTTGGCATAGTATCGCTCTGATAAGTAACTGATTTGATTATTTTCTACGTTACTGTTTACACTTTATGGCAGCCAATATGCTATTTTCTGAACAGCTTCTTGTGGCACTGAGTTAAGTGTCGAAAGATGTGTGTTCTTGCCAATTAAGGTTATTACCTTTCCTTCAGCTATTGAATGGCTGCATTTTTGTTTTACTCTATCAGTAAATTTTTTCCAGAATGTTGTTATGAATATTGATGTTCTGGATTTTTTGCGTCTTTTACTCAAAGAAATGGAATGACGGTTTGATTAAGGTTAAAGTTATTTTTATTGGTCTTATGGCGGCGTTAAGCTTGGGTGTGGCTTCAGCTAAAGCAAACAAACATTTGTCTGCGCCTGTTTATCACCCTAAAAAATCTGTGACCAGTATCACTTCAATACCGAACGAAAACTTGCATAAAACAGCTAATCTTAGCTACCAGGTAGCGGGTAAACGCTACTATCCTCTCCAGAAAGTAGCCAGTTTCAATCAGGTAGGACGTGCTTCCTACTATGGCAAAAATTTCCAGGGTCGACGTACTTCATCTGGTGAGCGTTTTGATGTCAATATGTTGACTGCAGCACATCCGACTTTGCCTATTCCCAGTTATGCTCGGGTGACTAATTTATCCAATGGCAAAAGTGTGGTAGTGCGTGTTAATGACCGAGGTCCTTTTTATGGTAATCGGGTGATGGACTTATCTTATGCTGCGGCACGTCAGTTGGATTTTGTTCGTGCCGGTACCGCTCAGGTGCGCGTAGAACAAATTTTACCCGGTGAGCGTATTCAGCCAGCTAATAAAACTGCTGATATCTATGTAGATCTGCAACGCTTTAATAATAGAGAAGCGGCTCAGCGTTATTTGCAAAATACCAGCCGGCATTTACAGCAGGCTAAAAGTCAGCAGCAGGCTAAGTTAGTCAAAGTGAATCAAAGTTATGTCGTCCGTATGGGTCCTTTCCAACAGCAACAACGTGCTGATGAAATGAAAAAGTCTGTACTGACTTCGCTGTAATGTCCTAGAAAAATTGACCTCAAGCCCATGTTATTAAACATGGGCTTTTGTGTTATTAGATTCGGGTCAAAATAGAGTACCTGTGAGTCTGGCACCGACTAAATGATCAGGATAAAAACGCTGATTTATGAGGGCAAACATGTCATTGTGGTATGACTATTTTATGGATGACAAGCGAAAGATCATGTAGTCGTTTACTCAGTTTGTGGATTCAATTGGCTATTTTTTGCATCTGATATTTCTGGGCGGGCGGTAAAAAATTGAGCAGAAAAACTTTTGAAACAGCCAGCAATTGGCTAGCTCAAGAAGCAAAAGTTATACGCAAAAGATGATAATTTGCCCAGTTTGTTTGAACGGGAGATATAATTATCTTTTATCTTAGGCGGAAAGTTCGATGATCAGTCGTTTACGTGGGATTGTGCTGGAAAAAAATCCACCATCGGTTATTGTGGATGTTCATGGCGTAGGCTATGAAGCACAGGTCTCTATGCAAACTTTTTATACGCTTCCGGCGATTGGCGAGGAAGTGCAGTTGTATACGCAACTGGTCGTGCGCGAAGATGCGCATCTGCTATTTGGTTTCAGCAGTAAAGAAGAACGCGAAACCTTTCAGGCATTGGTCAAAGTTAGTGGAATTGGTGCTAAAATTGCCTTAGGCATTTTATCTGCATTAACCAGTGATGAACTGGCCTCAGCAGTGGCAAATGAAGACATAAAACGCTTGACTGCTGCCCCCGGCATTGGGAAAAAGACCGCAGAACGTATGGTTTTAGAGCTTAGAGGTAAGCTTGTGAGCTCAACTCAGCCGGATGGTGCAATAGCGATTGCGGAAAATAGCCAGCATGACGTTATAATTCATACTCTGATTGCCCTCGGTTATAACGATAAAGAAGCCCGTCAGGCCTGTAAAAATCTGCCCGAAGGTACAGATGTTAGTGAAGGTGTGCGTCTGGCTTTGAAAAATATGCTGTAAAAAAGTATGGTTATGAATAAAGCCAATCTGGGATGATGTTATGGCACCAAAATTAATACTGCTGGATCAAGACGGTGTGCTGGCCGATTTTGAACAAGGTGTGCGTCAATTGTGGCTACAAACTTTTCAGCAATCCTTTCCCATGCAGCAACGTCGGCATTTTTATTTGCGTCAGGACATCGCGCCGCAATTTCACCAACAATTATCGCAAATTTATGCCACTAAGGGTTTTTTTGCCGCCTTACCGCCTTTGGCAGGCGGGATTGCTGCTGCTAAGCGCTTGTTGGCCGCTGGTCATGATGTACGCATTTGTACTTCACCCATTCAGGAATATCGTTACTGTGTCACAGAAAAGTTTGATTGGGTCGGTGAGCATCTGGGTGAAGACTGGGTAAATCGAATTATTTTAGCCAAAGATAAAACGTGGGTACGGGGTGATATTCTGATCGATGACAAGCCGCAGATCACCGGTAGTCTGCTGCCACAATGGCAACACTGGATTTATGATCAACCCTATAATCGCAATGAAACTCATCTCCATCGAGTAAGCTGGACTCAGCCGGAAACTTGGGCAGAATTGTTAATCTGATTTTTAACTACGTACCTAAAGCCAATTAGCTGATTCTGAAGAATTCAACACATCGCTTCGCCAGCCTATCTCGTCATCATGTCGATCAAAATCCAACAGGCAAAAACCATAGCTGAAATGATTTAAATACTCAGATTGATGGAAAATGAATTGTGGTTAGCCTTTGCTGTTGTCTGGCATAAAGACTGGCACACAATAGATATAAATTAAATGTATTTTTGATATAGCAATCGTGGCGGAGACAAATGGATCAAGCTATTTTTGCGCATTTTTGGTAAGAGACTGATGCAAAAATGGTAACCAAATTGTCGTTTTAGACGTCAGGCTGGGCGCAATGGTTATTGGCAATATTTATTCTCAATGTCTCATCTATATAAGTATTATGAGAAGGTTGAGACTAAGTTTTATATAAATTGATTCTTATTTAATAGGTTATCAGTTAGTGAAGTAAATATAAATACAGCTTTATGCTGTAGAAGATCAGTTTCTTAAACATTTTGAAAGCTGCGCGGTGAAATGGGTATTTTTAGCATTTGCCAGCTATAAGCAAGTGGTCACTAATCAGATCGCATCATTATAAATACATTATCAAATCAATACTTGCTGGGGTACAATAGCGAAATTATTTCAAAGACCAGCAGCAATATTTAATTGTAATTGGATTCAATCCAGCATCAGGAATTATTCATGTTTAGTTTTTTTAAACGCAAAAAAAATACTGAACCTACAGTAGAAGAGCAAAATCAGACAACACAACAAAATTCATTAGTTGAAGATAATGCAACGGTAATACAGCAGGCAGAATCTGAGCAACAGGTAACCGCAACGGTGACGACTGAACACGCCAAACCTGTTTCTGCGCCAGTGTCCGAGGAAGAAGAGACTGAATCCACAGTAGAAATCGTCCCCACTGAAGTGGTGGCAGAGCCGGTGATAACCGTCACCCCTGCACAGCCACTAAACGAAATCTTGCAAGCGGATGGTGCTGAATCTGCACCTGTTTCAGCAGACTCAACCGATCAATCAAGCATGTCAGCCGGCAAGTTGGGTTGGGCAGCTCGGTTGAAACAAGGTTTAAGCAAATCGCGCAATCAGATGGCCAAATCGCTGGCTACGGTGTTTGGTGGCGGTCAAATTGATGAAGATCTGTATGAAGAACTGGAAACAGTTTTGTTGACCAGTGATATGGGTATTGAAGCCACGGAAAAATTACTCGCTCAGGTGCGCCAGCGTGTGAGTCTGAAGGGTTTGAAAAATGGCGATCAATTGCGCAGTGCCCTGAAAGAAGCCTTATATGAATTGTTATTACCGTTGCAACAACCTTTAGTTTTAACCCCAGAAGTTAAACCATTTGTGATTATGATGGCTGGTGTCAATGGCGCTGGTAAAACCACCAGTATTGGCAAGTTGGCCAAATACTTTCAAAGTCAGGGCAAAAGCGTGCTTTTGGCTGCAGGTGATACTTTCCGCGCTGCCGCGCGTGAACAATTACAGCAATGGGGCGAACGTAATAACGTGACGGTCATCGCGCAAGAATCTGGCGATTCGGCGGCTGTTTGCTTTGATGCCATGGAAGCGGCCAAAGCGCGTGGCATTGATGTCGTATTGGCTGACACTGCCGGTCGACTGCCTACGCAGCTGCATTTAATGGAAGAAATTAAAAAAGTAAAACGGGTTATTCAAAAATCTATGCCGGAAGCACCACATGAAGTGATGCTGGTGTTGGATGCCAATGTTGGTCAGAATGCCATTAATCAGGTCGTTGCCTTTGATAATGCTCTTGGTCTAACTGGTTTGATTGTTTCCAAACTAGATGGTACCGCTAAGGGTGGTATTTTAGCGGCACTGGCTGCTAAACGCCCAATTCCGGTGCGTTTTATCGGTGTAGGAGAAGGCATTGATGATTTACGCCCGTTTGATGCCAGAGCATTTGTGGATGCGTTGATTGAAGATGAATGATTAGTTTCTTATAAATAAATTGCTGGCTATGAGCCTAAATAGCCAGTTTTTTTATCTGTCTATGACCTGATGAATCAGTATATTTATGATAATAAAATGATAACAATATCATGTTAAGGTATTTCAAATAATTGGAATCGACAAAACAAACGCGGTGATGACACCGCGTTTGTTTTTGTGTTTAAGTTTGGCGATGATTTAATTGAAACCGCAGTGGCGCAATAAGGCATCGATATTGGGCTCGCGACCACGGAAGGCTTTAAAGGATTCCATTGCCGGACGAGAACCACCCACAGCCAGCACTTCGCGCCAAAAGCGTTGACCGGTGGCTTCAGCGTTGGCTTCTTCTTCAAATGCCGCATAAATATCGGCAGAGAGTACTTCTGCCCAGCTATAGCTGTAGTAGCCAGCAGAATAGCCTCCGGCAAAAATATGACTGAATGAATGGGCAAAGCGGTTGAATTCAGGCTGCTCAATCACCGCTACTTCGCGTCGGACATTTTGCAGGATCTGCTGCCAGTTGCTATCCGGCTGGCTGTAGATTTCCATGTCAAATAAGGCAAATTCCATTTGCCGGACCATCCACATTCCGCTTTGGAAGTTTTTAGCTGCCAGCATTTTTTCGTATAGTTCTTTCGGTAAAGGTGCACCGGTATCCTGATGGCTACTCATGCCAGCCAGCACGTCGTATTCCCACACGAAGTTTTCCATAAATTGGCTGGGCATTTCTACTGCATCCCATTCTACGCCGTTGATGCCCGATACACCCAATTCATCAACTTGAGTCAACAGGTGATGTAATCCGTGTCCGGTTTCATGGAACAGGGTCAGGATTTCATCGTGGCTCAGGCGCGCAGTATTGCCGGCTACTGGAGGAGTGAAGTTGCACACAAGATAGGCAATCGGGGTTTGCAGCTGACCAGCATGGTTGCCACTGGTAAAACGCCGGCGTCCACGGTAATCATTCATCCATGCGCCACCACGTTTGCCGGTTCGAGCATACAAATCCATGTAGACGCCGCCGATAGTGGCGCCGTTTTGTTCCAGCTCAAAATAACGCACATCGGGATGCCATACTGGTACTTTTTTCTCGATAAAATGCACCCCATATAATTTATCGATCTGAGCAAAGAGACCGGCTAGTACGCGGTCGGCAGGGAAGTATTTTTTAACTTCAGTCTGGCTGAATGCATATTTTGCCTGACGGAGTTTTTCGCTGGCATAAGTAAGATCCCATGGCTGGATGTCATTTAAACCAAGCTCTTGCTGCGCAAAAGCGGTGACTTCAGCCAAATCCTTTTCGGCAAATGGTTTCGCCCGACTGGCTAAATCATGCAAAAATGTCAGAACTTGTGCTGGAGTATCGGCCATTTTGGTGGCCAGTGACAATTCAGCATAGTTGTTAAAGCCGAGTAGATGGGCTTCATGTGCTGCAATTTGTAGAATACGGTTGATATTAGCGGTGTTGTCCCATTTTGCTTCACCCAATTCGCTGGCTCGGGTTGAATAGGCATGGTAGAGCTGTCGTCGCAGTTCACGATTGTGAGCATACTGCATAACAGCCAGATAATGTGGCATTTGTAAGCCGATTTTATAGCCTTTTTTACCTTCTGCTTCGGCAGCTGCGGCAAACATGGCTAAAGCTTCTTCCGTCAGACCGCTGATTGCGCTGTCATGAGCAAATTCGGCCGCAGTACTTTCATCGCTGGGTGCATCTTTCTGTCCCGCCAGTTGTGTTCCGTTGGCAAAGTATAGGGCAAAGGCATCAGTGGCATCCAAAACATTTTGGCTAAAAGAGGCTGAAAGCTGGGCGCCTTCAGTTTGTAGCGCAGCGAATTGAGCCTGATGCTCGGCAGACAATTCGGCACCACTCAAGACAAAATCCCGCAAATCATGTTCCAGTTTGGTTTTTTGTGCTTGATTGAGTTGTTGGTATTCGGCACTGGCTTTGATGTTTTTAAAACGTGCGTATAATTCGATGTCTTGACTGATGGCAGTGAAGAACTCACTGACTTTGGGCATCATGCTATTATAAGCAGCGCGTAGTTCGGGAGTATCAGCTACGCTGTTCAGATGGGCTACGACGCCCCAGATGCGTCCGACGCGTTCGGTTATGTTGGTCAGAGCTTCTACGGTATTATTCCAGTTTGCTGGGGATTGTGTTTTAAGTGCGCTAATGGCTGCGCTGGCAGTGTTCATCGCCTCGGTCATAGCCGGTTCGATATCCGATGCAGTGATGGCGTCAAAACGTGGTTCACTGTCCAGATTTAATAAGACATTTTCAGACATAGTTATCTCAGAAAAAATTACCTGTTGATGGGTATTGTCAGGTAAATCATTGGAAGAATCAGGAGCAATGGTGCTGCTTCTGCTATTTATTTTAGTGCATCTTTTACTACGATAAGGTCAATTTGATGAAAAACAATATTCGTTCTTATTTAGATAAGCAACCACAAGTTGATACCAGTTGCTATATCGATGATATGGCGGTGGTAATTGGTGATGTGATTTTACATGAGGAAGTTTCAGTATGGCCGTTTGCGGTGGTACGCGCAGATGTAAATAGGATTGAAATCGGAGCCAGAAGTAATATTCAGGATCATTGTATGCTGCATGTCAGTCATAAAACAGCAGAAAAGCCAGATGGTTCACCGTTGCTCATTGGTGATGATGTGACGGTGGGACATCATGTCAATTTGCATGGTTGCCAGATTGGCAATCGGGTTTTGGTGGGCATTAATTCGATTGTGCTGGATGATGCGGTGATTGAAGATGAGGTGATGATTGGTGCGGGTAGTCTAGTACCACCGCGTAAAAAGTTACTCAGTGGCTTTCTGTATATGGGGTCGCCTGTGCAGCAAGTGAGGGCATTAACGGAAAAGGAACGTGCATTTCTGCGCTATTCAGCTCGGCATTATGTGGAAGTAATGCAACATCATCGGTCAGGTCAGATAAA
>CALYOS010000051.1 GCA_945267035.1 uncultured Neisseriaceae bacterium
AAAAAGCAATATAACTGCAAATATCATGACTGAGTGGCAATACTATATTTTTTTACTTATTGATTTAATCTGTTACATAATGAATGATGACTCGATAACCCATTGAATAAGCTAAATCAAATATTACACTTCACTTCTGTTGCACGATGTTTTACTCAACAAGGTCTATTAGCAGAATGAATTTAGAATATCAAAGCTTGCAAAGCCTGTATTAATTGTTGTTGTTGTTCTGGGGTACCAACGCTAATACGCAGAAAATGCTCTATCCGTGGCTGAGCAAAATGACGCACAATCACACCTTGGCTACGTAAATGAGCATATATTGATTCAGCACTAAAATGAGGATGCGTGGCAAAAACGAAATTGGCAGCTGAAGGTAGCACCTTAAAGTGTAAAGCGGCTAATTGCTGCTCCAACCAGATTCTATTTTCGATTACCTGAGTAGACATTTGGCGAAAATAATCTTCGTCTTCAAATGCAGCTATTGCTCCGGCCTGTGCTACTCGATCAAGTGGATATGAATTGAAACTATTTTTAACCCTTTCCAATCCTTCGATCAGTTTTTCATGTCCCAAGGCCAAACCAACGCGCATTCCAGCCAGAGAACGGGATTTAGATAATGTCTGTGTCACCAGCAAATTTGGATAACGGTTAATCAGCGTAACCGCTGATTTTCCTCCAAAATCAATATAAGCTTCATCAATAACCACGACACATGAACGATTACTGTCGATAATCTGTTCAATTTGCGCTAAAGACAACAAACAACCTGTGGGCGCATTGGGATTGGGCATAATCACGCCAGCTTTAGCACCACTATAATCTTGTGGATTAATGGCAAACTGTTCATTCAAAGCAATAAACTTGGGCTGTACAGCATATAACTGACAGTAAACCGGATAAAAGCTATAGCTTATATCTGGCATAAATAAATCATCTTTACCCTGAAAAAAAGTTGCAAATGCTAATGCCAGCACTTCATCTGAACCATTACCTACAAACACTTGGTTGATATTTAGCTGATAATAGTCAGCAATGGTTTGCCTAAGCTGGGTTGATTGTGGATCAGGATAAAGGCGTAAATCAGCATTAACCGCCTGGCGCATAGCTGCAAGAACTTGAGGCGAAGGGGGATATGGATTTTCATTGGTGTTTAATTTAACCAAATTATTCATTTTAGGCTGCTCCCCTGGTGTATAGGGATGCAAAAGTCTAGCCGTTTCACTCCAAAATATACTCATAATAGCTGTTACCTTTATTTTATTGATTTCTTCTGATGTTGCGGTTTAAATTTCTTCCATTCTTCTTTTACAGCATTCATTTTTTATCAGACTGATTGATTTAAAAATTAACTTGCTTATTTTCTACTATTTTTCTAAGGATACATTTTTCGCTAAATTTTTGATGATTTATCCAAGGATTTTGTAGTGACTAAATCTTTTATATCAATTTATTGAAAATCTTTATTGTTTGATGCATATCGTTTTAAAATAAATCCCGGTTCTTCCATTTTAAGCGAAGTATAGATAAATTGGTCATCTACTGCATCATTGGCTTTTAACTTTAACAAGATAGTAGTATAGCTTAGTCGCGTGTAGTTGCTTGAGGTTGAGCTGAAATTATCTAGTTGAAAAAGTAAATAAGCTGTACCTTTACTCTTAATATAGCTTAATCGTCGAGGTATAAAGGTTGTATAGTCTAAATTCTCTTTTATTGGCACATATATTCCATTAACAAAGATAAATAAGGCTGGTTTATCAGAGGATGAAATTTTTTTTTGATATAAGGGAAAATGCACCGGTTTTTTGGTGCAATTATCAGGATTAAATGTTTCATCGAATAAATTTGTGCTGTATGCATCAAAACGAATATGATTGATCGTATCTTCTACAAAAGATAGGGTATAGGGTCTATCTTCTTTTTCATATTCTCTAAATTGGAAATTGCAGAAAGATAAGTCATGCTTGATCGTTGTTATCTTTTGTACACTTTGGCATAGCACGATTGACGAACAAAAATAAAATAAGGCTGGAAATAATAACAATATTTTTCTCATAAGTTTCCTGTAATGGATTTTATCTATCAGCATATGCAGTAGGATTGCATAATCCAGTTGTTCCCAATGAGCCTTTGTCTACTCTACTCTTTTAAAAGAAGGCATTTGTTCAGAAGTGATTACAAATTTTCTTATACTTGGGTCGATTTTCTTTGGATATCCCTTCCCTTTTTCAAATAAGTTTTCTCCGGTTAATGTTCTGACAAAATAAGCTTCTTCAAAAGACAGACAAACATACCATCTATTTTTTTTACTACTTTCATAATTTGCCATTTCATTGACTCTGTAACAGCTATTCTTTTTTATTTCTGTAGTTATTGAAATTTATACATCCGCTTTTCTTAATCCTCTTTTTTAAGTGGACTTTAACTATAGCATCAGAAATCAATATGTTTTCAGGTTTTTTTCAAAATACCCATAACTTCTTCAATACTATACCGAGTAACATGATCACAAAATAAATCTGTCTGCAATAAATCAACAGCTTTATTCTGGCTCAGTTGCTGCTTGGGCAAATAATTCAGCTGTTTTAATGCGAGTTTATCGAGATTTTGCTGGTTTAAACCACACAAAATTATGATCTTGCCCTGACAAGCCATTTTATGCGCAAATATTTGCAAATAAATCATCACGGTAACGCCTATACGACAACCATTACTGACATCCATATATACGTGCTGAAAAGGTAGATCTTTAACTTTATTATTCACGTCGTCCAGTAGATATCGGGCATTTGCAAACAATAAAACTTGTGGCAATGTGATTAGAATGACATCATTTACTATCTGTATTTCAGTCGGCATTGATGGCCAAGCATGTTCTCTCACCACTCGCCACCACATGTAAATGAGACTTAAGCTGACCACCAACCATAAGCCAGACAAAATGCCCAAAAATAAAATTATAAAGGCAGCAGCAAAAAGCAGGAATAAATCACCCCATTGATGCTTATATAAAGTTAATTCACTCCATTTAAACTGACAATACATCATATACAGCACGATCACCGCCAGAACCGGTAAAGGGACTTGTGCAGACCACCATAAATAAAAAGTACAACACACCAAACATAGCGTAATAATTAAAGATCGTCGCTCAATCTTATAGACACGACCGGAAAAACGGCACAGACCTACCACCATTCCGCCAGATATAGCTGAAATGATATTACTTACACTCGCCATCACAAAATTGTGTTGCATTTTAAAAGCCAGATGTTGACAAACTTCCACGTAGATCAATAAAGCAACCGAGGCACTCATAAAAATTATAGATAGCCAGTCTGGTTGGGTCACTTGTTGCAAAGACCAAAACTGCCATGGTTGTTGCATAGGTGTGGCAACGCCCAGCAGCTCAAATGGCCATATTAGATCAATAATCCACATCAAAAGGATCAACCACAACGCTTTTGGTTGATAATCTGTACGCCATAATAGGAAAAGAAAAACTGATAAGATGGCAAGCACCAAGCTTGGCCAATTCCAGTTGTGCCAATTCAATATGGTGGTAAAAAAAGAATGCCAAGAACTGCCATCAGGCGTTACCCCCAGTATCACTGGCACTACTTGTAAAACTAATGTTCCAATAATACCCAGACAAATGCCATGCCAAACTGGTCTGGCTATCCATGTCATCCGTTTGGACGGAAAAACCACGGTGAGAAATAACAGCCACATACCAGTAAATAAGGTCAGCAAACTGACCACAGCTGATTGTTCAGCCAAGATGCCTTGATAAAATGTCATGGCTGTTGAAAGTATCAAAGTTGAATAAGGCGTTACCACCATTAACGCTTCAGTTCGCTCACCAAAAATGAGACAGCAGAGCAATGCAGCCACTACACTGACTATACCCATTATGATTGGTAATCCAGCTAAACCAGCACAGGCAAGAGCCATAGGCAAAATATAGCCGATAATCATCCAGCTATGTGGCAGGCTCGCCTTATCAAATACGCATTTTCCCGTGACAGATTGCAATCACATCCTCCTGTTGTTTTAATTAGTTACTTATTATTATTAAATCGGTTAAGTGGTTTATTAATTTAACTGACCACCTATCTCGTGTGCGGTACTAAATGCTTGATCCACATCATCAGCCAACACCGTAAAATGTCCCATTTTGCGCCCTTTTCTGACCTTTTTTTTGCCATATAAGTGTAATTTACACGCTTTGTGGGCGAGAATGAGCGACCAATCGGGCTCACCCTCTTCCGGCCAAATATCTCCCAAAATATTCACCATACAACATGGCTTAAGTAAATCTGGCTTTGCAGGTGGCAATCCACACAGGATACGCACCTGCTGTTCAAATTGATCGGAAAGACAGGCATCTAAAGTGTAATGACCAGAATTGTGCGGTCTGGGCGCAATTTCATTAATTGCAAGCCGCATTTCTGAACCCACTACAAAAAATTCGACTGCCATCACCCCAATATAGTCCATCGCCTCGGCCAATTGTTTTGCCATAAGTTGCGCTTGCAGCAAAAGGTCTGCCGGCAATCTGGCTGGCACGAGCGAATAAGCAAGAATACCGTTTTGATGCATATTTTCAGCCACCGGAAAACTCACCAATTGATTGGCCTGCAAACGGGCAACGACTACCGATATTTCCGAATGCAAATCGACCTTTTTTTCTAAAATACACCGTACTTGTTGCAACTGATTAAAAGCAGCAATTAACTCATCTTGATTATGAACGGTGATTTGCCCTTTGCCGTCATAACCCAAAGTTGCGGTTTTTAAAATTCCGGGTAACAAGTGACTATAATCAGCCTGTAAATCCGCTGCGGAATAAATCATCGCATACGGCACCGTAGCCAATCCGGCCTTATGAATCCATGCTTTTTCTTTTTCCCGATCCTGAGCAATGGCTACACAGTCACCGGATGGTGAGACGTGGGTGTACTGAGCCAACCATGTCATCGATGCAGCACTGACATTTTCAAATTCTGTGGTTACCGCGGCACATTGTGCCAGCGCTTGCAACGCATCATGATCTGTATAATTGGCACATAGATGTACATCCGCAAGCTTTCCTGCCGGGGCATCCGCATCCGGATCCACCACCGTTACACCATAGCCCATTTTTTTAGCCGCGAGCGTAAACATGGCAGCCAGTTGTCCGCCGCCTAAAATCCCCAGCATCGCCGGAGGCAAAATATAATCAGAAGACATCATCAACCCATTATCCGACAATCAAATTTAACCATAACACAAATTATCACTACACAAAATTACACAAACAACTTAAACGCCCTTTAAAGATCTATATTTGTCTATTTCAGACATTTTTGCTGGTTATAAGGAACAAATTCAATATTCCAAGTGTCCAAGTTTAGAGATTAACAATGGAAGAGCGCCAGCTATAAGAATTCAAAAGTAGATTGAAGAGTGAGCCTTAGAGCTTAGATAAAAAACGACCAACCCTTTTATACATTCATAGCTGTTGTAACATTGCTCATTTAGGGCGTATTTCCCAGCATTGATGGATTTTAGCGTTACGAAAATCTTCTGGTATCGACTGCTTAGTGATATTGCGCACTTGATAATGTTGTTCTATCAAATGGTCTAATTCAAAACTACGCAAGTTGTTGGAAAAAAATAAAATACCCTCTCGGTCAAGTAAGCGCATGGCAGCATCAATCAACCGAACGTGATCGCGTTGGATATCCAAGATATCCAACATCTTCTTGCTATTAGAAAAACTGGGGGGATCCATAACGATCAAATCAAAGCATTTTTGCTCAGCCTCAGCCACTTGTAGATATTGGAAAACATCAGCTCTGACAATGTGATGCTTAGACATATCCAACTGATTTAGCGCAAAATTCCGCTTAGCCCAGTCTAAATAAGTATTAGACAGATCTACCGTCTCGCTATATACCGCCCCAGCACTAGCCGCATAAACGGAAAAACTACCTGTATAGGCAAACAAATTTAAAAATCGCTTACCTGAAGCAATTTGACCGACTTTCTGCCGGGTTGGTCTGTGATCCAGAAATAAGCCAGTATCCAGATATTTGTCCAGATTTACCCAAAAAGCGCGCCCGTGTTCATAAACCACGAAATCTTCACCCTCTTTTCCCGTTTTATCATATTGTTCCTTACCCTTCTGACGGGTGCGACGCTTGACGTGAATATTTTCCTCAGGCAAACCAGTGACAAACACAACCGCTTCAATCACTTCTGCCAACCACGCCTCATAATCCCGCGGGTGCATCAACCAGCCAGTGTCATATTCCTGTAAATGAATATGTTCACCATAAATATCTACCGCAAAGGGATATTGCGGTACATCACGGTCATACATGCGCCAGGCATCCAGACCTTGACGCTTCGCCCATTTGCGTAGATGTTGAATATTTTTGCCCAAACGATTGGCAAACGCACTAATATCATAATCCATAAAACTTTACACATTACCCGATAAGCCTAAGCATACATTGTAACGGAAATACCCGTCTTTTGTGCCTTTTATAGCCACTTCAACATCTTAGGCATATTTGCTTTTCAGAGAAAAATAATTTATAATTTAATCCGATAAATTGAAATCATCGCATACAACCTAATTTACGGATCAATTAAATTAACCATCATTTAATCATATCCCGTCTTTTGATCTGCGCTCAATGCGCGAGTTGCTGGTTGTCGTCGATGTAGAACATTTAAACACACGCAAACGACAACCAATTGCTATCTTTGCTTTTTCATTTTTCTTAGTTAGCATCAGTTTTCAATAGCTTAGCATATTGAAATACCTTGAGATTATATCGTTTGGTTGCCCGTTTAACCAAAGGAAAAACATGCCATTGTCTTTCTCAGACTTACATTTACAAAAACCTCTTTTAACTGCTTTGACTGCAGCCGGTTATGAAAAACCGACTCCGGTACAATTGGAATCGATTCCTGCCGCTCTGGACAATCATGATCTTATGGTTTCAGCTCAGACCGGATCCGGTAAAACTGCAGCGTTTTTATTACCCACTCTGCAAAAACTGATTAAACGCAGTGAAAAACCTGGTAAAGGTCCACGTGCATTGGTTTTAACCCCGACACGCGAGCTGGCGCAGCAAGTTGAAAAAAATGCGCAGATATATGGTAAAAATATGCCATGGTTGCGCAGCGTTACCCTAGTGGGTGGTACTTCATTTGGACAACAAATTAGAGCTTTATCTCGTCCAATAGATTTGATTGTGGCTACACCAGGTCGACTAATGGATCACATGCGTCAGGGACGTATTGATTTCAGCCGGTTAGAAGTGCTGATTTTGGACGAAGCCGACCGCATGCTGGATATGGGTTTTATCGATGATATTGAAACCATTGTTGCTGCGACTCCGGCTGAGCGTCAGACCCTGCTTTTTTCGGCTACCTGGGATGGCATGGTAGGTAAATTGGCACAAAAACTCACCAATCAACCTCAAAAAATCGATATTGCCCGCGAAGAAGAACAAGGCAAAATTGATGAGCAATTGCTTTATTGTGATGATATCCGCCATAAAAACCGCTTGCTTGACTACTTATTGCGTGATACCAGCATTGATCAGGCAGTAATATTTACTGCCACCAAAGCCATGTCCGAACAGCTGGCAGACAGACTGTATGAAAACGGTTTTTCCGCTAATTGTTTACATGGCGATATGCCTCAAGGCTGGCGTAATCGTACCTTGATGGACTTGCGTAAGGGTCGCATCAAAATTTTAGTGGCCACCGATGTGGCTGCGCGCGGTATTGATGTCCCATCTATTACCCATGTTATCAATTATGATTTACCTAAGCAGGCGGAAGACTACGTTCATCGTATCGGACGGACTGGACGTGCAGGGCGGACTGGTTTAGCCATTACCTTTGCTGAAGTCAATGAATATGTCAAAGTGCATAAAATTGAACGTTATTTGAATCGAAAATTAAGCGAACAAACCATTGAAGGGATGGAACCAACGCGTAAACGCGCTGCCAAACCTGCTGGTAAAAGCCGTCGCTCCTTCAGCAATAATGGGCAAAACCACAGCAGAAATGGCAATTGGAATAATGGTCAGCGTCGTAGCAATGGCAACCATGGACAAAAACGTTCCAACCCACATTCTCAATCTAACCATAGTCGTAGAAATACTGCCCGTTCAGCGAGCAGCCCGTCCAAATAAGTCATCCTAGACGTCTATTACCCTAGTCAGGCAGCCATCCCTGCTGTCTGACTATTTAAACTAAGTACCACTTCATATGGCTTGCCTTTTGCTGTGTTCGGATTAATCTGAATAAGCAGCTTGCCAATATTCAATTGATTCAGTATATTAACTGATACATCTTAAAAACATGTCAACAAACTGACATCCTGACAGCCCTATTTTTACATGCTGTCTTCATCGTTCATCTATATAAAAAAATATATTAATGACAACAGTTGGTGACCAACACCGACAAGCGAGAAAGGAAAAAACTATGCAACATCGTCGTCGATTACAAATATTTCAGGCTGCCAAGCGTGCTGCCTTTACCCAGCAGCACCAACCGGAAATGATCAAATCTAAATACAGTTTGCATGATGCTAAAAACATTCATGTCAATCATGCAGCCACCGTTTAACATTTATTAATCCTAACCTTTAAGCTGTATTCCCTTAATAAGCGGATACAGCTTAATTTTTATATAAAATATCAGTTAAGCGCAATACCTACTCGACATTTCTTCCGCCAACAAAACTAAACCACATGACAAAAAATGCAGGTAAAACATTGATCAACGCAGTTGATTTTAGGCTGTAAATCCTTCCATAGCCTACTTCGCATCCAGACAGACCAATCCTCGCTAGTAACCTAACTCTATTTGTGAGAAAATCAGATTTATTTACTGGGCGAATTACCATGTTAGATAGAGAAGGTTATCGCCCCAATGTCGGGATTATCATCACCAACGATCGCAACGAAGTATTTTGGGGCAAACGTGTACACGAACATTCATGGCAATTTCCTCAAGGTGGAATTAAACCGGGAGAAAGTCCTGAGGCAGCTATGTATCGTGAACTGATGGAGGAAGTTGGTCTGCTACCCCATCATGTTAAAATTATAGGTAGAACACGAGATTGGTTACGCTACGATGTACCTACTCACTGGATAAAACGCGAATGGAGAGGCTCATATAAAGGGCAAAAACAAATTTGGTATTTATTGCGCCTGATAGGTCGGGAAAGTGATGTCCATTTGCGCGCCACCCATCATCCTGAATTCGATGCTTGGCGATGGCATCAATACTGGGCACCCATTGATGAAGTGATCGAATTTAAGCGTAATGTTTACCTGGAAGCCTTACATGAATTATCACGATTTCTGCATCAATTACCCAGCTGGAGTGATTATAACCAAACGCAGCAACAGAATCCGAACACTTCGACACCCGCAGATTGAATTATCTAACTGCAATCGTCTTCACTGTTCACTATAATTTATACTGCTAGAAATTACCGGAAAATTAATATTTTTACGGTAATTTATTTTATATTGATTTGACTGATACTTACACAATACAATCATGAGTAAATCCAACAAATATGATGAATCCAGCGTTACCGTCCTAAAAGGATTGGCTCCGGTTAAAGAACGGCCGGGCATGTATACCCGTACCGACAGTCCCACTCATATCATTCAGGAAGTGATCGATAATGCCGCGGATGAGGCATTAGGTGGATATGCTCAGAACATCGACATCACCTTAAATCAAGACGGTTCAGTCACCGTCAGCGATAATGGCAGAGGCATTCCCACCGGTCTACATCCCAGCGAACACGTGCCGGTGGTTGAACTGGTGTTTACCCAATTGCATGCGGGGGGTAAATTTAATAAAAAAAGTGGCAACGGTGCTTATGCCTTTTCCGGCGGACTACATGGTGTTGGTGTTTCAGTCACCAATGCCCTCTCTAAACGCTTGGAAGTGACTGTCAAACGAGAAGGTCAAATTCATCACATCGCCTTTGCCGGTGGGGAGGTTATTCAGCCTCTTAGCGTCATTGGCAAATGCGCCGTTAAAGACAGCGGAACCGAAATCCGCGTTTGGCCAGATGAACATTATTTTGACAGCCCCAACTACAATCTAACCGAACTTGAACGTGTGCTGCGCGCCAAAGCCGTATTATTACCAGGCGTGAGCGTAACACTCAATAAATACCAAGCTGCCGATGGTCAGTTGCAAAGTCAAAAATGGTACTATCCTAACGGATTAAAGAGTTATCTACTCGATTTACTCAATGACGCCAACACCGCTACCCCCATTTTCGCCAGTGAAAATTACCTGACTGAACAAAACGACAGTGATTTTAATGTCGGCGAAGGAGCTGCTTTTGCTTTAACCTGGCTGGAAGAAGGTCATGTGCCAAGCGAAAGCTACGTCAACCTCATCCCTACACCCTTGGGTGGTACCCATGAAGCAGGACTAAAACAAGCCGTATTTCAGGCAGTGAGCAACTTCATCAATCATCACAACCTGTTACCTCGTGGCGTAAAACTGCAATCTGATGACGTTTTTTCCCGTATTGCCTTCGTATTATCAGCGCGTCTACTGGATCCTCAATTTCAGGGACAGACTAAAGACAAATTGACCAACCGTGATGCCCTTAAGCTTGTCGCCGGTATGTCTATAGACCCGCTGGAATTATGGTTGAATCAGAATATAGATATTGGCAAAAAAATTGCCGAACTGGCCATTCGTCAAGCTCAGATTCGCATGCGTTCAGCCAAAAAAATCGAAAAGAAAAAAGGTTCTGGCGTTGCCGTTTTACCTGGAAAATTAACCGATTGCGAAAGTGAAGACATTCGTGAAAACGAATTGTTCTTGGTCGAAGGCGATTCTGCTGGCGGATCTGCTAAACTTGCACGCGATAAGAACACCCAAGCCATCTTACCTTTACGTGGTAAGGTCTTAAACAGCTTCGAAGTTCATCGCGACCAACTATTTGGCAATGCAGAAATTCACGATATTTCCGTAGCAATCGGTGTAGACCCGCATGAAAAAACCGACAATCCGGATCTGTCTGGCTTACGTTATGGCAAAATTGCTATTTTGTCAGATGCCGATGTTGACGGCGCGCATATTCAGGTTTTACTGCTTACCCTATTTTATAAGCATTTCCCCAAACTGATCGAAACCGGACATATATACGTTGCGCAGCCTCCTTTATATCGAGTAGATGTTAATGCCCAGGGTAAAAGCAAGCCTGCACGCAAATTTTATGCTCAGGACGATCAGGAACTGGAGAACATATTACAGCGTCTTAATCTGGAAAAAGTGAAAGAAAGTGCTTATTCCATCAGCCGCTTTAAGGGTCTGGGAGAAATGAACCCTGATCAACTTAAAGACACCACCATGAGCTCCGATACCCGTCGCCTGCTTCAGGTACAAATACCGGATGACGACAGTGATGAAACCAAAAATATTTTCATTAAACTGATGGGCAAAGGTGAGGCCGCCTCGCGCCGAGCATGGATGGAAGAAGAAGGTGATAAAGTTGAAGCCGATATTTAAACCTTAAATGCCTCTTTTCAAAACCAAACCAGGCCACATTCGCTAGCCTGGTTTGGTTTTAAATCCTTATCCAGTAACATGCTAATCACGTTTACATGGATGCGCTGTCAGCAATAATTTGCTCAATCTACAACATCATAAATCATATTCGTTAAGCAAAAATCTGATCAGTGTAAAATTCCACGACCAATAAATGCATAATCAATCATAACCAACCTTCATCCGGTGTTTTCGCCCCCTCCTCCTCGTTTTATCATACATCCCTTGGTTTGAAATATAATTTCAGTGCTAATGCATACTGAAGCAGCAACAATTTTCGGCGTCAATTGTACGCTCTTAATGGATGTTTTTTCATTCCCAAACACTCAACTATTTCTTTTAATTCATATACTTTTTTTATCTTAGAGTGAGTCGGCATTAGATTTATAGTGACAAAGCAAGCGGATCAGATTAAAGGAATGGACAGTGATGGATCAATGTTGCAATAGGTTGGTTTTATTTTTGGTTTATCTTCTTGATAACATTTTAAATGTAAAGAATTCTTTTATTCTAGCAATTCAAGAGTATGATAAGTTATTCTCATCATTCAAGCTCGATCAGCTAAACAATGCAAAGACTACTACTTATTATTCTTTTTTTTATGTTTGTGGTACATGCAAAGCCTAATTTGGATCATGAAAATTATGGCAAGTGGGTGATGTTGACCGAGTTAAATAATAAATATGTAATTTATGAGCCTTGTGAATCCGGTAATAGATTCATCAATTATCAAAAAGGAAAACTGGATGATTTTGCCGGGCAAGAAATGATATCTTGTCAGATCAAATCGAGTTACTTCAAAGACGGCAAATATTTTATCAATTTAGAGCCAAGATGTAGCTATTCTGATAGCATAAGTTACGAAGTTAAGGATGAAAATACTTTAATTTGGCATTTATACAATTCACTTTCTTTTGTAACGACTAATCAGCCCGATAAGTTTGACAAGATCTATGAATTATGTGAAGAAAAACAGTAAAGTATTTACATTTACCTCTATTAAGACAAAAGTTTTGAACATGATTTCAGAACTAATACATGCTGAAGCCCCCCAATTTTCTGCGTCATTTTACGCGCTTAATGTGTGTTTTTTCAGACCCGCAAATTCTATTATTTTTTTTAATTCATATACTTTTTTGATCATAGCGACACATTCATCATAATCTGCATATTTTTGTAGGGTATAATTTTCAGCAACTCGCG
>CALYOS010000052.1 GCA_945267035.1 uncultured Neisseriaceae bacterium
TTTTTGCAAATTGATACAATATACCTAAAGCCCAGTAACCTTGAAAGTCATTATTTCGACTGTTAAAGCTACTTGTTATTCCTTTTATAACATCTTTAAGTTCTTTATAAGAAGGCATAATTTATTAATTCTTTTAACCACAAAAAATTTAATCTTCTTCCCCAATAGAGGTACGTACTTCTTTAACAGGACATCCAATACTAAAATAATCAAAATAAAAATCACTTCCTTTTGTTGCTTTTAATACCATCCGGTGGAATAAGCAACGTAATATGTAAATATTTTTTATTTGTATTACTATTTTCTCTGAATGTTTTCCATGTGCTGCATTGTTTCTTTCTTTCCAAGCTGAGCTTTCTATAGTATTGAGATTTATATTAATATGCTCAAAGAATCTTTTTGTTAATTCACTTTTAGGCGTATTATTTAATTGATTAATTTTATTTTTTAAAATAGATAATTCTGGATCACAAATATTTGTATCATTTAAAACTTGAATTAATTTATTTTGCAATTTTCTCCATTCATGTTTTTCTATCAATTTGTAAGGGAAGTCATCAGGGTGTGCAGCGAGATAAGCGGACTGGAAGGATTCGATACAAGCACCAAAATGAGCTGCTGCAAAATGGCGTGGTGCATATAAAGCATGAAAATATATCCATAACACATTCTTTAAATTATATTTATCATAGGCATTAAACAAAGCATTTGTAAGCTTATTAATTTTATCTTTATCAATTATATTTCTATTTGGATGATATAAAGGTGCTGGCATTAATGCAACATAAGAATCAAAATGAATATTTGATTCATTGATCTGATAAAAACATTCTACAGGCCTGTTTTCATTATCAATAATTAAATATCCAATGTATGGTAGCTGTCTACCTAGACAAAATGATAAACAATCCCTAATTTTACGTCTAACTTCTTCAGATTGAACTTTTTCATAAATAATCACAGCATCATTTATGCTTTCATTTTTTTTTAAGCGGATAAAATATAACTTAATATCATGTATAATCATTTCTAAGGCAGTTACTGAATTATCTTCAATGTCAAGCATTGTTTGGTTAATTCTTAATTGATTGACGGTGTAATTAATAATTTGAGTTGTTTTCATTTTGAAAAAATCAGGTAAATCATAATCTGCATCTGTATTTGATATATACTCAATTTGAATATCATTCAAATGTTGATCACTATAATATATATAAAGTTGACGAAACTCGCTTTTTTCTGTAAATATGCTTGTTTTTTCTTCGTGGTTATATGATTCAAATCTATGGTAAGGACTAATACCAATTAACTTGACTTTCAAATCTACGTATCTTCCTTTAAGCATAACAGTGTCATTATTTTGTCTTATTTCACCGACAGGAAAATCTACTAAATCAGATACAGCTCCTTTTTGATATTGCGTTATCAGTTCAAAACGAGTATTTCCTATTAACTCGATTTTTTGGCTTTTAATTGGATTATACAAGGGGCCATATTCAATGAATTCTAAAGGTTGATTATCTAAAATTTTCTCATTGAAATATAAATATGATTTCAATAAATTTTCTCCTAATCCATCAGACTAATATTTACTCAACAAAATTTAAGCGTTTTTACTAACAACCCTCTCCACAGCCTTCACCGTTATCCCCAAAATCTTAGCAATATCATCAACCGAAACACCTTTTTCCAACAATGCATTAATCAGTATTTTCTTTTCAGACTCTGATTTTTCCCGACGTTCCTTTTCCGCTTTTGCTTTTTGTTGAGCTGTTTTTGTCTTATCCCTTTCAACCGCCAACTTCTCTTGGGCAATCAGCTTTTCTTCCGCACGAATGCGTTCTACCACTTGATAAGTTGGGACGTATTTTAGGCTTTGCTCTAACTCGTCCATAAGCCTTGTACTGCGGAAGCTAATATAGGTTTTGGGGGTGATTATGAGGTGGTCGACAAGGTCGATATTTAAAATGCGTCCAACTTGAATTAATCTGTCAGTGATATCTTTATCTGCTTCGGACGGAGTCAGCGATCCTGACGGATGATTGTGAACTAAAATCACGCGTGAGGCGTTTTTCATCACTGCAACACGAAACACATTTAAGGGCTCAACGTCGACCGATTTATAGGTGCCAAGTGCAATCAGTTCGATATACAGTATATAACCAGCTTGATTCATCCCAATCATCCAAAGATGTTCTTTTTCTTGGTCAATCTTGTTATCACGCAATAATACACGTTGCATGATGCTGTACACATCATCCGTGCCTTCAATATAGCGTTTGTCATGCTTGGTTAATTTGATATCCATTTTATTGCCTTGTAAATCACTTGAAAAATAATATAGCATATTTTTCTTAAGCTTAGCAGTAGTTAACAAAAACCACTACATGGGGTGATGGCTAGGGTGTATTTTATATTAAATGCACGATGGAAACGTTTATAAATTTAATGCTAAAAAATGCGTCAGCTCTTTATTGGCTTTTTCTGGTGGAAAATTTTTCCAGCTTTGAAGCTTCTAATCATAAATAGTCATGCTTAACAAATTTATTATTAATGATAATGGTTCAAATGTGTCAAAACCCAGTCATAGTTGAATTGGATCTGCGAATAAAACACAAAATAAGTTTGAACAACAATTTCATCGCCATTTTGGTATTTAAGTCAGTGGATAATTATTCTTACTACAATTGGTCATCTTAAGGAAGTTATAAACTTGACCTGATTGGGAAAAAATAATTATTAAAATGTTCTATTTTGCATTATTTTATTTGATCATCTGATGAAAATGGTGAGTATCGGATATGATCTGTCTACCCAGTTCAGGTATAGTCTAAAATAATTTAAGTTTTATGTATTGAAAGTAGATTTGACTAAATTGTTATTGAATATTTTTCACAAGCTGTTGAGAATATAAAATTTTTACTGCCGAATACCCCACAGTTGTTTTGCCCAAAATCTGCGGGTGATGGTGCAATATGGACTATTGGTTGTTGGGCGTATGTATCCATTATGGATAGCTTCTCTCTGCCATCATTTTCTCAGAATTATTTTGAATGTGGTAGAAGTTAATTAGGAGCCAGTTTTGCAGCAGTTGGTTTGACTTTCGTGATGTGAAGACAGAAAGGAGCTGGCTAAATCAGCGCAACAGCCACAGCAGGTAGCAACGCCAAGCTGCGATTGTAAATCAGTCAGGCTATTGGCTCCGGCAGCTACGCTTTCTTTTATCTGGCGATCGGTAATAGCATTGCACAGACAAACGTACATGGCTCTTCCTTTG
This sequence comes from uncultured Neisseriaceae bacterium, assembly GCA_945267035.1. Lineage (GTDB taxonomy): Bacteria > Pseudomonadota > Gammaproteobacteria > Burkholderiales > Neisseriaceae > Snodgrassella. The sequence continues at coordinate 3,278 of CALYOS010000052.1, forward strand.
AATAGAAATTTTTTTGTTGATGTGAATGATAGTGGCTTTCATTATTATTATCAAGTAGTCGATGCATCTATGTCATAAACACGGTGTTGAAAGGATGCCTGGTTGTTGTGTCAGAAAGAAAAAAGCCGACTGGATACAGTCGGCTTTGTGGATGATTATGGATTTAGTCTTCTGGGGTTTCCAGTACATCGACTTCGGTGTTGCTGTTTTCTTCTGGTTCAGCAATGCGTTCGAGACTCACCAGTTTTTCGCCCTCATCTAAGTTGATGAGTTTGACGCCAGCCGCAGCGCGACCGGTAGAGCGAATCTGATCCACTTTGGTGCGAATTAATACCCCACCGCTGGTGATCAGCATCAAGTCATCGCTGTCGGCCACAAGGGTAGCAGCAACAAGATCGCCATTGCGTTCGCCCGTATCAATGGCGATGACGCCTTGGGTGCCACGGCCGGAACGGCGGTAGTCATCAACGGCAGTACGTTTGCCGTAGCCATTGGCGGTAGCAGTAAGGACTAGTTTGTCGCCATCTTCTTCGCTATCGTAAGCTAACAAGCTGATGACCTGATTGTTATCTGCCAGTTTCATACCGCGCACGCCGCGGGCGCTGCGTCCCATTGGACGAACATTATCTTCGTTGAAGCGAACTGCTTTGCCGCCGTTGGAGAAGAGCATGATGTCATGTTTGCCGGCGGTTTTAACAGCACCAATGAGGTGATCTCCTTCATCCAGCCCCAGGGCAATAATGCCGGCAGAACGAGGACGGGAGAAGTCGATTAACGAGGTTTTTTTAACAATGCCTTGTTCGGTACACATGAAGACATATTCGTTTTCGCTGAATTCGCGCACCGGAAGAATCGTGTTGATTTTTTCACCTTCTTCTAACTGAATCAGGTTGTTGACTGGTCGTCCACGACTGTTACGCCCACCTTCTGGAAGCTTATAGACTTTAATCCAATGACATTTGCCCAGACTGGTGAAGCACAGCAGGAAGTCATGGGTATTGGCGATAAACAGTGTTTCGATGAAGTCTTCGTCTTTGGTTGCTGTGGCTTGTTTACCACGTCCACCGCGCCGTTGAGCCTGATAGTCGTCTACTTGCTGAGTCTTAATATAACCACCATGGGTTAAGGTTACGACCATGTCGCGTTGTGGGATGAGATCTTCGTCTGCAATATCACCGCCAAATGGGTTAATTTCGCTACGACGGTTATCACCAAATTGTTCCTGAATTGCAGTCAGTTCATCGTGGATGATCTGGTTAACCCGAGCTGGATTGGCCAGTATGTCGAGCAGGTCAAGAATGTTTTCCAGTACGGTTTTGTATTCGTCAACAATTTTATCTTGCTCCAGACCGGTCAGGCGTTGCAAGCGCATATCCAGAATGGCCTGAGCCTGAGCATCGGAAAGGAAGTAACCGTTAGCCATTAGTCCAGTGTTATCTGGCAGCTCTTGTGGTTTAATCAATTTGACGTCGATATCGCTGCGCACCAACATGTTTTCCACTAACTCTGAACGCCATGGTCGAGATGTTAATGCGGCTTTGGCTTCCGGTGGGGTAGCGGAAGATTTGATCAGGGTGATGATTTCGTCTACGTTGGATAAGGCAACAGCCAAACCTTCGAGCACATGTCCACGATCGCGAGCTTTACGCAAGGCAAACAGGGTACGACGGGTAACGACTTCGCGTCGATGGCGCAAGAATTCGCTAAGAATCTGTTTCAAGTTGAGTAGGCGTGGCTGACCATCCACTAACGCCACCATGTTGATGCCAAAGCTGTCTTGTAGCTGAGTCAATTTATAGAGTTGATTCAGAATAACTTCGGCATTTTCATTGCGTTTCAGTTCGATGACAACGCGCATACCAGATTTGTCGGATTCATCGCGCAAATCTGAGATGCCTTCCAGAATTTTATTGTGTACCAGCTCGCCAATTTTTTCGACTAGTCTGGCTTTATTGACTTGATAGGGAATTTCATCAATGATGATGGCTTCGCGTTCGTCGTTTTTACCTATTGGTTCGATATGGGTTTTACCGCGCATAATGACGCGACCACGACCAGTACGATAGCCTTCACGCACGCCGGTTAATCCGTAGATAATGCCACCAGTTGGGAAATCGGGTGCCGGAATGAGATCGATCAGTTCATCAACGCTGAGGTTTTCATTTGCCAGTAATGCTTTGGCACCACCAATCACTTCGTTGAGGTTATGAGGAGGTATGTTGGTGGCCATGCCAACTGCGATACCGGAAGAGCCATTAATAAGTAGTGCCGGTATACGGGTGGGCAGAACAGCCGGTTCATGCTCGCTGCCGTCGTAATTAGGAATGAAATCGACGGTTTCCTGGTCTATATCTGCCAGTATTTCATGCGCAATGCGCGCCATGCGGATTTCGGTGTATCGCATGGCTGCGGCGCTGTCGCCGTCGACAGAGCCGAAATTACCCTGACCATCCACCAGCATGTAGCGCATGGAAAAATCCTGCGCCATGCGTACGATGGTGTCGTAAACCGCTGTGTCGCCGTGGGGATGGTATTTACCGATGACATCGCCGACAATACGCGCTGATTTTTTATAGGCTCGGTTCCAGTCGTTATTTAATTCGTGCATCGCAAACAGCACGCGGCGGTGAACCGGTTTCAGACCATCGCGTACATCGGGAAGGGCGCGACCTACAATCACGCTCATGGCGTAATCAAGGTAGGAACGGCGCATCTCTTCTTCTAGAGATACTGCTATGGTTTCTTTGGCAAAAAGTGCATCAGACATAATGTATTTACAACTATAAAGGTTATTGTTTATTTTACCATAGCATGAGGTTCTTGCCGGCTATTTTTCAAAGCAATGTGGCATATGTTTAAAAATCCTTGTCTATAAAGGGTTTAAGAATATGCTCACAATATCTGTGGATAAATTTGTGGAAAATAACGGCATCAGGCACTTAATTGCCGAAAAATCAAGACTTGCATGCCCTTGCCTAAAAAATAAGCCTGAAAAATAAATCATTTAAAATCAATGAATTACTTTTGTTAATATTCATTGGATTTTTGGATTTGTAAAATTGATATTTATTTGAAGTGTTAAGGGGCTACATGTGGATAAATGTAAAATGTCAAGGGTGGTATGCACTTGACAGGTAGTTAACATGGCAGTAGTTGCCTCAGATAAATGATTTAAGGATTTTTATGCATCAACAAATTTCACGGGTGTCTTCTTCATCTAAATGTACTGCGGATGAGGTGTGGGTGTTTGTTCGTGTGATCGATAACTGGGGTGATGTAGGGGTTGGGTGGCGCCTGTGTATGCAATTGGCCTGCAGTTTTCCATGGCGAGTGCGGCTCTGGATTGATGATGTGGCTGCGCTGGGTAAACTGGTGCTAGCAGCAGAGTTGGCTGCTGTGCAGGATACTATAATGGTGGAAAAATGGTCTGATGATGATTCTGTATCATTACGATTAGCTCAGCTGGCAGACCCTGTTATGGTCATTGAGACGTTTGGCTGTGATTTACCCAGCCCGGTTTTACGGCGTATGCAACAGTGCCAACCATTATGGCTCAATTGGGAATATCTCACTGCTGAAGACTGGGCGGTTGATTTACAGGCAATGCCATCCTTACAGGGTAATGGTTTAGCCAAGTATTTTTGGTTTATGGGTATAGATCAGCAGAGTGGTGGGCTGTTGCGTGAGGCCAATTATCTGTCGCGACGGAATGAGTTTTTACAACAACCGTGTTTGCAGCAGGCTTTTAAGCAGCAATATGGATTGCCGTTAGAGCACGTTGGGCAATTGTGGCTGATTTTTGCCTATACCAGTGAGCGTTGGGCAGAATGGCTGTCTATGTGGCGCGGTGCTGATGAGCCGATAACATTATGGCTAGCCGGCCATGAGGTGGCGGATAGTTTGCGTGCTGCTGGTGTGATTGCAGCTGATGCCTTGCAACAGGTTGGCGATACATTCGAGCTGGAGCAAGTGACCATGGTGCGTATCCCTTTTGTTCCTCAGTCTGCTTTTGATAATTTGTTGTGGTTGGCCGATGGCGCCATAGTGCGTGGTGAAGATAGTTTTGTGCGGGCTTTGTGGGCAGGATTGCCGTTTTTCTGGCATATTTATCAACAGGAAGAAGCAGTGCATTTGCAAAAACTGGATGCTTACTGGCACAAGGCGTCAATAAACTGGCCGGCTTCTGTGCGTGAAGCAGTTCTTGCTTTGTCGGCAGATTTGAATGGAGGCGAACATTTGTCGGAATCGTTACGTTTGAGGTTGTGGCAGAATCTGCGTTCTGAATGGCAAAATTGGGTAAATGCAGCCTCAACTTGGTCGGATTCGCTGCATTTGCACAGTAGTGCCATGGAAAGGCTAGCCAGATTTAGGCAAATTCCGCTAAAATAATATACTTATTAATTATTAATTCTATATTGGAAGTGTACACATGAAAACCGCACAAGAATTGCGCCCGGGTAATGTATTTATGGTGGGCAATGATCCAATGGTGGTGCAGAAATCCGAATACAATAAATCCGGTCGTAATGCTGCCGTGGTAAAAATGAAACTGAAAAATCTGTTGACTGGTGCTGCTACTGAAACAGTTTATAAAGCTGATGAGAAGTTCGATGTGGTGGTATTGGACCGCAAACAGTGTACTTACAGTTATTTTGCTGATCCGATGTATGTGTTTATGGATGATGAATTCAATCAGTATGAAGTAGAAGCTGAAAATATTGGTGATGCAATCAAGTTTATTGTTGACGGCATGGAAGAAAAATGTGAAGTAACGTTCTATGATGGTCGTGCTATTTCTGTGGAATTGCCAACCATCATTGTTCGTGAAGTAGAATACACTGAACCAGCTGTAAAAGGTGATACTTCAGGAAAAGTGATGAAAAATGCACGTCTGGTTGGTGGTGCCGAAATTCAGGTGGCCGCTTATGTTGAAAATGGTGATAAAGTAGAAATTGATTCTCGCACTTTTGAGTTCCGCAAACGCGCATAAGTCTTTTTTGCTGGAACAGGCTGTCTGAATGATTCAGGCAGCCTGTTTTTGCTGAATGTGTCAGCGTTGCTGTGATGTCGTAACGGTGCTGAAAAAATATTAAGCTGTAATTATTGGTAGGTGAGACATGTTATTTGAATTGAATGAGCATAGCAGAGGTGAACTGCTGAATGAATGCCGTCGTTTGGTGCGACTGGCTCTGCCCATTCTGATTGCTCAAGCTGCTCAGGTGGGTGTCGGTGCGGTGGACACCATGATGGCCGGACATGCCAGTGCCAACGATCTGGCTGGTGTGGCTTTGGGTTCTAACGTTTTTACCACTTTGTATATAACATTATTAGGTGTGATGGCTGCTTTGCAACCAATTTTGGCGCAGTTATACGGTGCGGGAAAAACGACTGAAATCGGTGAACAAGGACGGCAAGGTCTGTGGTTTGGGTTGTTTTTAGGTGTTTTAGGCATGCTTTTGCTTTGGGCGTTGATTTCGCCATTGCAAGCGTATTTTAATATGGGAAAGTATGTCACCCAAACATTTGGTCAATTTGTGTTTTTTATTTCGCTGGGTTTGCCGGCAGCGATGATTCATCGTTCTTTATATGCCTTTGCTTCTTCTTTAAACAAACCAAAGACTATTATGATCGTCAGTCTGATTGCTTTGTTGCTGAATATTCCTCTTAATTATGTATTTGTGTATGGAAAATTTGGCCTGCCCGCTATGGGTGGTGCAGGTTGTGGTCTGGCTTCGGCAATTTGTTTTTGGTTTAACGCTATTGTGTTGGGTATCTACATTGTTCGTCAGCGTTTTTTTGCTCCTTTTGGCTTGTTTGCCCGTTTTGAGTGGCCAAATTGGCGCGCACAATGGGCAGTATTGCTGTTGGGAATTCCAATTGGGTTATCGTTTTTTCTGGAAGTGAGTTTGTTTACGTTTATTGTGGCGTTGATTGCTCGATTCGGTGTAACGCAGGTTGCTGCGCAACAGGTGGTCATCAATATTACTTCGCTGATTTATATGATTCCACAAAGTGTTGGTATTGCTCTGGCTGTGTGTGTGGGACAGGCTGTTGGGGCTAATAATTGGGTACGCGCGCGCTTTGTCTCTGGCGTAGGGCTGGTGATGGGGCTGATTGGCGCTTGCTGTACCGGTGTGATGTTGTTGATATTCCGCCATTTCTGGATAGGGTTGTTTACTCAAGAACAGGATGTAATTGTGTTAGGCGGAACATTGCTCATTTTTGCGGCAATTTTCCAGCTCTCTGATGCCACCCAAACTATCGCTTCTTATGCATTGCGTGGCTATAAACTGATCAAAGTACCGATGGTCATCCATGCTATTACATTTTGGGGACTGGGGTTAGGGATTGGCTGTTTGTTTGGTTTGTATTTCAATATGGCACTCTATGGTTTCTGGTTGGCGTTGGTGATCGCTTTAACTGGAGCAGCAGTTGCCTTAGTGTGGTATCTGAACCGTAAAAGTCAGTCATTGGTCCATCAGCATAGCGAAAGAAAATCATGATTAAAGTCAGTTATGATGCTGATTTACAAGCCCTGCATACTTTTGGTTTGCCTGTACGGGCTCAGGCTCTGGTCACTTTGACGGATAAAAATCAATTAAAAGATATATTGGCTTTACCGGAATACGATGCACAGCAGGTGCTGTGGCTGGGCGGTGGCAGTAATATTTTGTTTTGCGCTGATTATCCGGGCTTGGTGGTGCGCATGGCAAATCGTGGTATTCAGTTGATGGCTGATGATGGCGACAAAGTACTGGTCGAAGCAGCAGCTGGGGAAAACTGGCATGATTTTGTGCAATACACCGTTGCTCAGGGCTGGAGTGGGTTGGAAAACTTAAGTCTCATTCCCGGGACAGTTGGGGCGGCTCCGGTACAGAATATCGGTGCTTATGGTGTTGAAGTTCAATCGTGTATTGCGGCGGTTCATTGTTTTGATCTGGTGACAGAAGAGTGGGTATGGCTGAAGGCGGATGACTGTCATTTTGCCTATCGAGACAGTATTTTTAAGCATGCTGCCGGTAAACGATATGTCATTACCTCAGTACAATTTGCGCTTTCACGTCATTTTAAACCCCAGCTTCACTATGGCGATTTGGAACAAAAGGCCAATGAGCTGGCGCAAAATCAACCTCTCAATGCAGCCATAGTTGCTCAGGCAATCTGCGATATTCGTCGCCATAAATTACCAGATCCGCGATTACTCGGAAATGCAGGTAGTTTTTTTAAAAATCCAATTGTAAATGCCCAAGCAGCAGCAGTATTATTAGAGCAGAATCCTCATATGCCGCATTATCCACAATCTGACGGGCGTATCAAACTGGCTGCAGGCTGGTTAATCGACCAGTGCGGGCTAAAAGGCTATCAGTTAGGTGGCGCGGCTGTGCATGATCGACAAGCTTTGGTGCTGGTTAATAAAAATCAGGCTACCGCAGCCGATGTGGTAGCGCTGGCACAATATATATGTGCTTGTGTGGCTAAACGTTTTGCGGTGCAACTGGAAACAGAACCAGTTTGGCTGCCCCAATCTTGATGAGGCATTGTAAGCTTGAGCAGTATATATGGTATGAACCGTAATACATTCCCACCACCGAATGAAGATAGATAATTGAAAGAAAAATCTAATGGTCAAAGGATCACGCCCGAATACCTATAACCGCATCATTGACGCCAGTTTGAAGCTGTTTAATGAGGAAGGGGAACGTAACGTCACTACTAATCATATTGCTTCGTATCTGGGGATCAGTCCTGGTAATCTGTATTATCATTTCCGCAATAAAGATGAAATCATCATGCAGCTGTTTAAACGTTATAGTGAAGAACTGTTGCGTTATTTATTGCAGGCAGCACCGCCACAAACCACCGAAGCCATCAAAAACTATATGTTTGGTGTATATGATGTCATGTGGCAGTACCGGTTTTTGTTCAGTGATTTAAATGCGATGCTATCGCGCAGTGCTGAATTATTGGGCGAACACAATAAATTTACCCGTGTTCAGGTATCACCTATGTTGCTTAATATGTTGCAACATTTAACTGATATCGGTTTGATTCAGACTGATGAAACAGCGCGCAAAGACATGGCGGTTAATATTTGGTTAATTACCAAGTACTGGTGTGACTATGACAGTGCTTTATATGCACCCTCTTTGACAGAAGCCTCTAAATACCGAGGCACTTATCAAACTTTAAGTTTACTCAGACCCTACGTCAGTACTGATTTTCGTGAAGAATTCAATCAGATGATGACCGAGCTGTATCACCACGTATAATTTTCTTTTTGATATTAAACGTATTAAGTTTGGCGTGATCTATCCTTGGGCATAATTTCATCTTTATGCCTGAGGAACATTGGCAAAAAATCAGCCAAATTAACTTCGCTGATTTCATTTTTCTTAGGGTATATCCTTCATGCCGAGGGAATCAGCAGAATATTAAAAATCTGTTTTATCTTTTCTATAATCGTTGCTGCGCCTGCTTCTAGAGGATAAATATTATTTTGTCCCGACAATAATCTTAACTACCATGTGCTGAGAAAAAAATTGACCGATTCAATAGCAAACCCACTTCCATTGTTTTAACCATCTTTCTCAGGATTATTTGAGTCCGGATGCTCAAGATAACAGGCTAAATTAGTAACCCAAATGTTGTTACCAAAAAGGCAGCCATAAATGATATGGCTACCCATTTTGGTAGATCTTCTAAATTAATTTAATCATTCAGCCAATTAAGGTGACAGTTGATCATATAGTTGAAGCTAATTCTTTTTTCAATATCTCATGTTGAACATTGAGTCATTGAAGATGATTCAGATGTTGATTTATCCCATCGTCAGCGCAGTGCAAATAATATTTACCTTCATGATTAAATGTTGTGTGACATTAAAAATATGATCTTTGATGGTTGTTAATCATATTGCTTATCAACTCTAATCATCATAAATGATTGCAATGGTTGCCGGTGGTATACAGGATTTATTAATACTTTTAGGATCTGGTGAAGTATTTGCTAATGCATTAAATGATTTTAATATCTATAGCAAAACACACGGTAAATTAAGGTTTAAAGCATTTATGTAATTTTCATAGAAAAGTTTAATGACTATTGCATTGCTAATTTCAGCTATACGGGGTGCAGATATTCAGCTAACTGAAATATTTAAGTACTGATTGGTCGGCTGGCGCCCATTCGAATGCTTTCGAATTTGCC
>CALYOS010000053.1 GCA_945267035.1 uncultured Neisseriaceae bacterium
CGATCAAATCGCCCTGATTCAGGGCGGTTTTTTTATCTCTTCTCGACAACAAAAATAGGAAAAATTACCCTTTTACACCCCCTTAATTATCTGTCGAAATATCACTTCATATATAATTTAACCGTTTGTTTTATATGCAATATTGACAATATATTATTTTATATTTGATGACATTAAAATTCGTTTATTTAGTCATATCATCACCTAAATTTTACCATTACATCAACTGCATTCTCTTATTTTTATCGCTGGCATCGAACTTCTCAATAGCACCAAGTCTTTTTTATCATATTTCGTATACGGAGAACTAGCTTTCGTCATAACCAGTTCTAGTTGGACTAAACTAAGCATTCCCAGCTCTAAGAAACAAACTTTGACCGCCGCTCATTCTCATAAAACTATTCAGGCAATAAAAAAGGAAATTTTTCAGTTATTTTTGTCACAAGCCTGACCTTTTTCCACAAACTGCTGAACTTAATTGATATCTTTAATCTTGTTAAATCCATATTCCCGAGGATCAACTCGAACTTCTCGATAAGGTGCAATCTTAAATAACAAAAGCCAACCTTATGGTTGGGTTTTGTTTTAAATCAGTTTTAGAGTTTGGTTAAATATATCATTTAATTGATCCATATAAGAATTACTCCATTCTTCTATCTTAAAATCATTTATTTTAGATAAATCAAACGAATCAAAATGATAAATAACAACCTTAAATATAGACTGTGTAATCCATAGAATTGATTTTAAAATATTTTTATTAATTAACTTTATATTCGAACGATAATATTCAATTAATTTATTAATATTAAATATTAATTCTTCAAGTAAAAAATTATCAAAAACTCTTTTTTCGAATAACTTATAGCAGAAAGTATTGTCAATAAGATCATTTCTGTTATCTAGTACAATTTGCTCTATTTCTTTTACCGAATACATTTTTTTAATTTTATTATTTACAAGGACCAATTCTATTTTTAGATAATTCTGTTTTTTTCTTATATACAGTTCCATCTAAATTAAAACTTCTTTTGCTTTATGATTTTTGGAAAAGGTTTCTACATGATATACGGGTGGTTTATGTAAATAATTATATTCTGACTTAAATTTAGCCCCATCTATTTCAACCTTTTTTGTAATCTCATATATACGAGCTCCAGCATATTTAAATTTAGTTGGTTTTGAAATAGGTTCTAATATATCACCTCATGTCGTACCAGACAAAATATCCAACCTAAACGGATCCACCCATGTTTTACTATCATGTGTATAGACAATAAAATTCCGATTGTTTCCCGCAAGTTTGATGGAATCTCAGCTAACCAATAAATCGCTTACAGAATTATAATACCGGCAAGGATTAACCGAAAATAAAATAAAGAATTTGACTTTATTATGACTATAATTTATCAGCTTCATCAGGTTGATAAAATATAGATTCTAATAAACCATCATCAAATATAAATTTAAAATTACCTAAGCCATAATCTTTATTCATATGTAATGTTTTATTTAAGGTCATTTTTAAATTTTCATTCACTTTATCAATTTGGTTATTGAAAAATAAATCTTGAGAGTGATCATCTAATTTCTCAAATGAAACATAATGTAACTTACTCTGAATCTTATAATAAGAAATTTCCAACTTATATCCATTATTATAGATTACAAAAACATCATGATTTATTGAAGAAAATTGATCATTACTATTTTCTTCAATATATTTTTTATCAAAAAAATTCGGAGGTATGGCATTCTTTCTTAAGCTATTAATTAAAATATTATTAATGGCATCCATTTTTACCTATTTCCTCTTCTAAGTTTTGCTTAGTTTCTTTCCACTCTCCACTTTACTTAACTGATCATTAAAATCTTTTGCTCCTGAAATTTAAATACAATATTACCTGAATCATCATCTCTATTCACTGTATAAGTCGATATTGATCAGTAATTTTATAAAAGTAATTTCTGATATTCATCATCATATATTATAAAAATATACGAGTTGTTTTTGAAAATTTCTCATCGTTTAGTAGACGAGATAATTTAGACTAATAATTTCATTAGCTATTTTGTTTTTTAAACTTTTGATTTCCATATCGATTAAAATTAAATTCAATGGTTTTGTTTAAATTGATTTTTTCAACTTCGATATAATCAAACTAGCACAAGACCCAGTTGTAGATTTTGTATTTTCTGATGGAAGATTAATACGGCATGACTGGAGTTACTTTATAACCAGACTCTTGTAGTTGTTCAATCAGCCCTCCTTCTCCAAATAAATGCGCTGCGCCCACGGCAATAAGGGTAGAATCTTGGTCAATTTGTTGCTTAATCAATGGAAGCCATCTTTTATTTCTTTCTAATAATATTTGGTTTTTATACCAATGACGCCAAAAAATGCGATCCGATTCAGAATAATATTGTAGGTTTTGTTTTGCCACATCTAGCTTAGCGAGTAACTCATTTACTTGATTTTGGTGATAATAATTATAAGCTTCAATTATTTGTTTCTGATTATCTTCTTGATGATCAAGAAAAACTTTGATTGCCGCTATGGCTTTATCTTCTGGTATGGCTAAATCGATTTTAAATGCGTCCTCAATAGTTTCTAGACTCAAATATTTTTTTTTCATCTTCAATGCTTTTTGAGCTAGCAAATTATCTGTGCCATTGTGGAATGAGTATTCTGGAGGCAGCGAAGAAAGATATAACATATAAATTGCGCTCGGTTTAACATGTTGTAACCATTTTGGATCCGCTTTAGTAAGATATTGCACCAGCTTGGTGAAATAATCAGTGCCCAATTTTGCGGATAATGAAATATTGCTATCAGGTTCATAAATATAATTGGCAATAATACTTAATTCTTGCTTATTTAATTTCTGCCCGTTAGGTTCCAGTTTGATTTCTGTCATTAATGTGTTTGTTTTAGATAAGGCATCATTGAAATATAAAGGTAACTGATATCCTTCTAAATTTTTATGTATGGTACCAACTAGATAGGAAGTGGGTATCCCATGCTTTTCAATTTTCCACAGAAAGGTATTTGGATAGCTAATGACTTTGCTTGTCAGGCTATTTTTTTCAATGGGTTTGGCGCTACTGACAGGCTGATAAACAGCAATCAATGTTAGAAAAATGACAAAATAATAAAGGGTTTTTTTCATTTTTATTTCCATATGGGAAAAAGTAGGGTTAGCGGATGAAAAATTTCCAATTAAATTGAATAGTGCAATACATTCTAATTTTTTAAAGCCTTTAAAAAAGCTTTAGCCTAGAGTCTGTTGGTTGGTCTGATTGAAAAATCTGATTATTCAGAAAAACTTGTCCTAAAATTTTTTCTCAATCATTACTGTGCAAGAAGTATCTAATTTTTCATAACCATCATTAGGTTTTCGCCTTTTTTCAAAATGAGTGAAATCTAGATTGCTATTTTTTTACCATATCTTCATTGCTGTAATCCGATTTAATAGAAAAATTGACTAGAAAAACTAAAGTAAACTCGAATATTGGTTGTAATTTTTCGAAAACATTTATACAAATCTTTCGATTTGAAATGTGCCATTAACTTTATTTTTTTCCATCATTTAATCTTAGTACCACATGTTTGAGCAGTGTGATGTTGAGTATAAATTCGATATTTTCTGGCGTATCAATTAGACAGAAATATTTTAAATAAATGATTTGGATGTTGTTAAAGCTCAGCGTTAAAATATTTTTGTCATGATATTTTACCCCAAAATATAACTTAAATGATGCAAATTGATTAATAATTGGTTTTTACCCTTAATCAATATTCTATTTATTGACATGACTCAATTTTTACAAGAGAGTTTAACTATTGTTGGGATTGAATGCTCTGTACTTTTGAGCATAATGACTTATTTTAAGATAGTGATCAGGCAATAATCTAATGATTATTGCCTATGACTTAATATTGATTTGCCTATATTGGTCATTAATTAATCTTCAATGCAAGCTTCACCGCGCATCAGTATTCTGGCGGTTCTGAATACGGTTCCGCATTTGGCTTCAACATCTTCACCATTGACGGCTACATCGGCACCGACAGATAAAATACCACTGCAATGTCCTATCCGTAACTCATCTTGGTCAGCAGCCGGTCCCACAATTTGATTCACCAAGGTTCCAGGTATTTTCGCTGCCACACCAATACAAATGCCACCTGTGATGGCCAGAGCCGGATGTAATTTACCCATGGATAACATTCTGGCTTGAATATCGATTTGATTGGTTTTAATGGGTTGTCCTTCCAAAGAGATATAATCTGCTGGAGGAGAGATAAAACAGAATTTAGGTACGGCCGGAATGGTTTTGGCCTCATTCTGATCAGCTGCAATCCCAGCCAAAACCGAAGCAATTTCTCGTATTGACAGCATTTTTTCTAACAAGTCTGGTTTATTGTCAATTTCTTCAGGTTGCTCATCTCCCCGCAAACCGAGATCCTGAGCGCGCACAAACACCAGAGGATTGGCCGCATCCACAATTGATATTTTGATTTTCTGACCGTCCGCCAATTCAACATGATCAACTACATGACCTGTAGGTAACAGTTGTTTGGTAACTGCGCCACCAGGATGTAAAAAGTCCAATTGAATTTTGGCAGCCGTACCAGGCACTCCGGATATGGCATAATCTCCTGTATAGATCACCTGCCCATTTTTTACCGGTACATGAGCAACTATCGTTTTCTGAGTATTGGTATTAAAAATGTTCACCTGTGTTGTTGGCTCGGTGATGTCTTCGATCAAGCCATTGTCTATAGCAAACGGGCCCACGGTTGAAGACATATTGCCACAATTGCCTTTACGATCTACTAAGTCAGACGCTATATCTACCTGAGCAAAGGTATAATTGACACTGTTGCGTTCTCCGGCACGCTTGCTAACTATGACGGCCTTACTGGTGGTTGAAGTACCACCGCCCATGCCATCGATCTGTCGCCCAGAAGGATCATTGCTCCCATAGATTTTACTGAGTAATTTATTTTGGGTGCTGATGTCGGTTGATAATTCTGATTCTAGAAAACAGGCTCCTTTGCTTGTTCCACCACGCATCCATGTACATTTTATGTATTTTTCCATCTTGTTCTCACTTTTCTAATGTTGCGTTGTTATCCATTACTGCAAAGTGAACAAATCAAAATGTTCAAAAATGATTATAAGAAATAAACTATTAAAATGCCATGAAAAATAGACTTAAATTTCGCCTGCACCGTAGCTGTATCATTTTTAAAAACAACCAATTCTGCCAATCAATTGATTGGCAGAAAATCTGGTGAGTCAAGTGCTCAATTTTTACTATTGCTTATAAGCTTACTGTTTTTTTATCCTAAGCTTGTTTCCAGGAATTATGAGGAAGTTCGCTATATCGATCTGCACTGTCCAACGCTTGAAGTAATTGTTCACGATTTAAAGGAATACAATAGGCTGGTTTCGCCCGCTCAAATCGCCAGCCATTGGCTAAATTGCCAGCATCAACATAATCATATCCGCATTGTTCGATCAACTTGGATACTGTTTGTTTTGCCACAGCATCATCACCGGCTAATGGCAAAGCCCTTCTGTTAACCCTTTCATTGGGTTTGGCATCTTTTACGATATCTTTAGCGAGAATAGCGTTAAAGGCCTTGACCACTTTGGCATTTCCCAAATGTTTGACCAGCATTTCGCTGGTGGTGGTTTGATAATGATCCAGTTCGGTAAAGTGGCCGTCGCGATCAGGATAATAATTCATCGTGTCGATAATTAATTTATCTTTCAGAAGAGTAACTGGCAGATCGGTGTAATTGACAAACGGTATGGCGATTAAAACAATGTCGCCAAACTCAATCGCTTCGGTCTGATTTCCGATGTGGCAGCCGATACTACTGGCTACACTAAAGAGAGAATTCTTCGATCTGGAATTACTTAGCATCACTTCATAGCCTGCTTGCATAAATAACCGTGCAAATGCTTGTCCCATGAATCCTGCACCCAAAATCCCGATGTTTTTCATATTTTTATTTCCAATCTATTTAAGACCTGATCATTATATTAATCGAATATGAGTAGATAAATGGGCTATAATTTGAATTATTAACAACCAGGAGTTGATAATGGATTTGCTGCGATGTATGCAAGCGTTTGTCATCAGTGTGAAAACCGGCTCATTTGTCGCCACTTCGATTTCACTGAATACTTCCGCTCAAATGGTGGCAAAATACATAGCTTATTTAGAAAATCACTTAGGTTTAAAGCTACTGAATCGAACCACGCGATCGCAAAGTTTGACTGAATTTGGTCAACAATACTATCACCGTTGCGAATTGATTCTGGCAGAAGTGAAGGCAAGTCATGCTTTAGCTCAGCAATATATAGAAGAACCAACAGGAACCCTGAGAATGAGTGCGCCGGTAAGTTATGCTTATAGCAACTTGTTACCTTTGCTTAGCCGCTTTATGCAGCTTTACCCGCAAGTCAACGTTGATTTGCAATTAAATGATCGATATGTTGATTTAACCAAAGAGAATTATGATATTGTTTTTCGTATTGGTGCCGTTAATGATTCTGGATTGATTGCCCGTAAGCTGAAGCCATATCAGATGATTTTTGCTGCTGCGCCAAGTTATTTGACGAAATATGGGATTCCATCTACACCCGATGAGCTAAAATCGCATCAATGTTTGATTTATCAATATGCCAACCGCAATAATAAAGATTATTTGTGGCCGTTTACATGCAATGGTCAAGTCATCAGACAACCCATTGCAGGATCATTCCAAAGCAATAATGTGTCCGCTTTAGCTAGTGCGGCAATAGAAGGATTAGGCATAACTATGTTGCCAGAAATAATGCTCGCTCAAGCCATAAGTCAAAACCAATTAATTCCTATATTACAAGATTTTTTGCCTCCGGCTAAAGAAATGCATCTGTTATACTCTGCCGATCCGCACAGACTGCCCAAACTAACCATGTTTATCGAATTTATCATAGATGCTTTATTATAAATTAAGCTGATTTGGATACTTTGCTGGATTGATTAGTTAAAATTTTCATCGCAGGCAACCATTAAGCCAAGTACCAGTAAAGAGATAAATACATTTAAATTTAAGCAGGCTAAGCAGTTTGGATAATCATCCACTTGGTGGATTAGAAGATATACAACGAAATCATTTTCGCTCTTTCGATGAGGATGTTATCTTCCCGCAAGTCATGCTGATATCTCGATGGAGTAGAAATATGGTTACAATAGATGGTTAAAGCATTAATCTATTTACACATAACCTTCAACTAAATCAAAACGGAAACAGTTTTAAAGGGATGTTGATTGATTCAGTAATGGTGTTGGTAGAATTTTAACCGGTTAATGCATAACGCAGATGTACAGAAACTTTTATTTTATACGCCTAGTTGCATGGTATCTGCAGACATATGACTCAATACTCATAGCAATATAGACATGATGAAGATGCGCATAAATGTATCGTTTATATTCTTTGCCTAATTAAATTTCGCAGTATTTTATGCTGGTTTGGGCGAACTAGTGCCAATTATTTCTGCATGCAATTTGGCGCATGAATAATGAAAGATATGCTAATTTATCCTGTTTGTAGACAGATGGGGTTATGCCGATCAAGTTTTTTTGCTTTAGCTTTCAAATATTATATAAGCTATCTGTTCTGCTTAAAGAGTTAAAGTTTCCCAGATCAATCGTAATGCATTAGCATATTTTTTTATGTTAATCTGAATCGGTCAAACTTAATCTCTAAACTTTTTATGTTTATTGCTGATTTATAAAAATATTGCCGATAACCACTGTAATTAATTCTCAAAAAAAATTGGTCACTTTTCCTTGATATCTTTTTTATATCGCTAATTTAGTATTTCCATCTGACTGTGTATTTGTTTAGGCTTTGAGCAATTAATTAACAATATTATTTGTAATATATCTTGGTCAGTTCTTATTTATTTGATATTTTTTATCTGGTTTTCAGGTCACTTTATTCTGACGGTACAACAAAGATTAAAAATACAGTCATAAATAATTCTGCAACAGAATAAGGTTAACAATATGAATTCAAATATTACGCCGATGAAAAACCCATCTTCCAAATTGGGTATGTGGCTTTCAGCCATATTGATTGTTTTGTTGGTTGGTTCCGTCTATATCAGCCAGCTTATTTTTCAGGAAATAGCTGAAAGTTTTAACATTGATCATGTCTATGCAAGTCGGGTGTTTAGCTTGTCATGTTTTTTCTATGCTATTTCATTTTTTATTTATGGTCCTTTATCTGACCGAGTAGCCACAAAATTCTTGGTTTTATTTGGCAGCATCGGAACCATAGTCTGTCTTATTTTGTCGGTTCAAGTACAATCATTCAATCTCTATCTGATTATTATGTCATTAATCGGTTTTTTTGCTGCATCTGTGCCATCGGCATTATTTGCTTATACCGCAAAAAACACGCCAAATGATAAATTGGCCCAGGCAATGGGATTGATGATTTCTGCATCAATTATTGGCATTATATTTAGCCGCAGTATTGTCGCTATTATGACTGATAAGAGTTCTTGGCAATATGCTTTTGTTATATATGCTGCTTTTATCATATTAGCCATTGTTTTTGTTCCAATGGGTATAAAAAGTGGTGCGAGCAACCATAGCGGGATCAGGATTACTGAAACATATTTGCTGGCTGGTAAATTACTGTTGAATAAACAGGTAAATATATTTCTTTTAGTAGGCTTTATCCTCTTTTTTGTTTATCTCGGTTTATCATCTTTTTTAACGATTTATTTAAAAGGTGCTCCTTTCTATTTATCATCCACTACACTTGGATGGCTTAATTTTGCCGGAATGAGTGCCGTTATCGGCGCTGTCATTACGGGTAAATTATCCCAAAAAATCAGTATACAAAAATTATTACCTCTTTATCTGATTTGCGTGATGGCTGCAGTAATCATTATCGGCTTCAGTACGCACTTGTTACTTATCGCCTTGGGTATATTTGCTTTGTTCTTTTTTGTTTTTGGTATTCAACCGATCGTGATCTCTATGCTTAATCAGATAGTGCCAGTAAGCTCACGCGGAGCCATTTCGTCACTGTATCTATTGTCTTGCCTGGCTGGCGGTAGTATCGGATCCTATATTTTAGGAATACTCTATGCAAAACTGAATTGGGATGGGTTAATCTTTACTTGCATTATTCTGGCGATAATAAATATTGCACTGGCTTTATTGGGAATAAAATTAACCCGGGCCAAAGAGAATTAAAATATCTGGAATATCAGCTTAAAACTTAACTTTTTTGATCAGTTGATTTTGGCAATGCTGTGCTGAGGTCAAGTAAGAGTGGTTGAGAATTAAAAAACTTATATCGGCTTTTAGCCGATATAAGTTTTAATGTTTGTCTGATTATGCGCTACAGAATGTAACGGTGATCTAATCGCTTAGCAAAATAAGCCAATGATCTAGACCATTTTACTCATTGGGATAGGAATAGATGGTGCCATTACCCCATCCGCCAATATAAAAATGATTTTGGTGATAGGCTAATGCTACAGCTCCAGAGATGGACGAAACTATCGTGGTGGTTTTTTGTGTTTTTACATCAATCTTTCTAACCATATCAGCACCATTATCGATCACGGCTACCACGGTTGGCGCAATAGTCACGATTCCGACACCTGGACGATTAAAACCTGAGCCAATCTCAACCTGTTTACCATTCGGTTGGATTAATGTCAGACGTCCGCTATATTGGGAAACAACCAAACTATTATCTGGTAATTGCGTCACGCCCACTGGTGTGGATAATCCTTTGGCTACGATCTGTTTACGCCCAGTTTGCAAATCCAGGGCAACAATTTCTCCGGTGGAACGGTTGGTAACCAGTAACTGTCCTTTATTTGAAAAAGCAATACCAGTTGGCGTGTGATAACCATCTGAAATTTTTTCTGATTTGCCATCAGGAGTAATTTTTAAAATGTAATCATCACTGTAAGATGACACGAAAATATTATTTTGAGCATCAATGACGATACCGGCAGGTGATGCAATGTTGTCATAAATGGTTTCACGTTCACCATTAGTTTTGATTTTAACCACTGAATTACCAGACCAGTTGGTAACATACATTGCGCCAGTACTGTCAAACGCGATGCCGGTAGGTGCGTTAAAAGCATCACCCACTTTGGTCAGCTTGGCAGCAGTATTTTTAATTGACCCAGTATACTCACTTGGTTTTGAATCAGCCATTTTACCACCCCCATATAAAAATAAAGCCAATACAGTTAAACAGGCAAAAGCACTGGCATACAAAGATTTTTTTTTCATACCACTCCCACATATTATCAAATAAACGATTTATTCGCGGTGTTACTAGCTAAAAGGGTAGCCAAAAAGCAGAAAAATTTGAAATACTAAATTAGCGATAGCAAATACCTATCACGAGAAGATTAAACAATACGAATATTGTGTTGATGATGACAATGTATCGTTTACAAATAGATAAGATTATTTTTTAATTGGCTCTTCTGTTGGGTAAAGAGACTAAAAAAGCTTTCAGTAAGATCGACTGAATTGGCGCATTAATGATCAACTATAGCGATGAAAATTCAATTAAGTAAAATCTAATCATTTTATTCATTATCAAATCACATCAATTCTTTTGTTGTATCAGCAGCAAATGTTAATTTCTTTTAAGCACAATAATTTAATAATACTTTGGCATCAAAATAGAAGAATATTCTAATTATTTATTGTTATAAGTAGAATATTCGATAATAATCCGAGCAACATAATACCTATGTATTATGGTAATTGTAAAAAAACTGGAAGGAATTTAATCTTGAATAAGGTTTATAAAGTTATAAAAAACCGGCTTGGACAAAGTTTGGTGGCCTCTGAACTGGCCAAAGGACAGGGAAAATCCAAAACAAGTTCATTGCTGGTAAAAGCTATGTTAGCCAGTGCATTATCTATGTGTTTTGCTGGTCATGCCCTAGCAGATATCGTGATTAATAATACAGATAATGTTGTTATTGACAAAGACAATGCCAATTCATCGGCCAATGCAGATGGTAAATTTACTATTCTGGATACCGATGAAAATATTATTGTTAAGAATTCAGGTAATATTACCACTACCGGTAAAGGTAGCACGGCTATGTGGTATAAATTGAAGGGTGGCAGTGTAGTTGATATTACCAATACAGGTAACATTGAAACATCAACCGACTATGCACGTGGAATATTGGTTTTTGGTACTCGTCGAGAAAATGACAGACAGATTAGAATCAAAAATGAAGGTAACATATCCATCAATGGTGATCGTGCTGGGGGGATCATTGCTCTAGCCAATGATGCAGCACAATGGTCGAATGAAGGGAAAACACATACCAGTATTGAGGTTAATAATTCAGGTAATATCGACATTACTAGTGAGCATCCAGGTTACGGAGGAGATATCAAAACTGGTGAATACCCAGTAGGTATTATTGGTGTTGCCTTGAATGGTAATGAGGGCAATATTACCATCAATAATTCTGGTCATATCAGTAGCCCTGTTCATGCTATTCGTGCTTGGCAGCAAGGTATTGGTGATATCAATATTGATAATGCTGGCGTCTTAACCATTAAAGATTCAGCAGTGGGTTGGGCCAGTGGTATTTATGCTAATTTAAATGTCATAGAATGGAATAAATATTATATTGAAGCAAAAGGCGATATTAATATTAGAAATAGAGGTACCATTTTATCAGAATCTAAAGACAAAAAAGATCTTAGCTTAATACATGCCGCTTTGAGTGTTAGAAGTAATGATGGATTAGGAACCGTTACTGGTAACATTAATATTGATAATCAAGGTCAGCTTATTGCCAAAGGTGAAAATGCAAAAGGTATCAATGCCTCTATGCAGGGATCTGCGGAAAATACTGGTACGGTAACGATTAATAATAATGGTTTAGTCGATACGTCAGGCAAGGATTCTAAATCAATCGTTGTTTTTTCTCGCGACGGTGATGTTAATATTAATTTAGATTCGAATTCAGAAGTTATTGGTGGCGGTGGTGACAAGGGTGTGGCGATTGATATGACCAGTGCCGCACATCATCGCGACGTAAATAATGAAAAAGCTGCCTCACAGATTGTGAATAATAAAGGTGTGATTTCTGCAACGAATGATCGAACTATTGTTGCGCAT
>CALYOS010000054.1 GCA_945267035.1 uncultured Neisseriaceae bacterium
ATATTTAAGTACTGATTGGTCGGCTGGCGCCCATTCGAATGCTTTCGAATTTGCCACAAGGAATTTGCTGCTGAGCGCAGGCTTCAGCCAGTAATTGTGGCGGTTCGTCTAATGGCTCATCAGCCAATTCAAAAGCCCCCCAATGCATACCTATGGCATGACGACAATGGAGTATTTTAAAGATTTCCACTGCCTGCTGCGGATCAATGTGCTGGTTTTGCATAAACCAGCGCGGGGCATAAGCGCCAATCTGGATAGCCGCCATGTCTATGCGCGGAAAGCGAGCAGCAATCTGCTGAAACATAAATTCGTTAAATCCGGTATCACCACTAAAGTAGGTAAATGATTCAGCCGCCTGCATTATCCAGCCACACCATAAACTTTGGTTACGATCAAATATACCGCGCTGGCTCCAGTGTTGAGCAGGCACACAATGGAAGTGAATCCCTTTGCAGTTCGCCGACTCCCACCAATCCAGTTCAATGACATTTTTGACGCCCATGTTGAGCATTTTTGGTTTTAGTCCCAAAGGGACAACAGCCGTAATTGACGGAAAGCGTCGTGCTAACTGAATAATGCTGGCTCTGTCCAGATGATCATAGTGGTTGTGTGATAGAGCAATCACGTCGATATCCGGTAACTCGTCAATGGTGGCGGCCGGTTGTGTGCGCCGTTTGGGTCCGATAAATGAAACGGGGGAAACCCGTTGTGAAAATACCGGATCAGTAATAATGGTGCAGTCTCCTAGACGCAATAATATGGTTGCATGGCTGATCCACCAGAGCCGATTATCCGGTAAATTGAAATCAGGCTGTTGATACCAATGACGGGCAAACTCCGCATATCCTTGTTTGGGCGGTTTAGGTAAGCGTTGTGAAAATCTTTCCCAATTCCATCGAAATACATCACGCTGCTTAATCATGATCGGTTGCGGATTACAAAATCCATCAGGAGTATGGTGTGGTTTGCTAGGATCGTAATAAGGATTATTTTTTTTCAATAACATTATCTGATTTTTATCTAAATCAAAAAAGATAATTTGAGCTAGATCTGGCTGGAAATAATGGGAAAGTTCATTTTAACGTATCTGCGCTGAAGCAGACGATTTTTTTGCTGTTTAATAGAAAAAATCTTTAAAAATTTTGCTGTATGAACGCAAATTCATCTAGCAGGGATTAGAATTATTGTAGAAATAAAGTAACTATAGTTATTGTTATTTAGGTTATTAAATGATAATATATGTTTTCTTTTCTTTGCACTTATTAAAAATTATTAATAAATCGGAGTGTTCAATGCAGAAATTATTTGTCATTACGTTAAGTATTTTATTGGCAAGTTGTTCCTTGTTCTTCGACAACCCAGAAGATAAGTTTAATCAAGGTGATTATTCTGGTGGAATTAAAATTTTGGCGCAGAACTATAATGCCAAAAGTGAGCGTTTGAAGAAAAAAAACAAGGAATGGAAGCAAAAGGATGTAGATTATCTAAAAAATACGGTGACTAAGGTGTCACAGATGGCGCAAAAAAATATTGACCAAGCGCATGCACAAAACTATGACGAAAAAATTAGAAATTATAAATTGTTACTGACGATGCAACAGAAGCTAAGCGGACGAGGCTATAGTAACTTTATTGAGGATTTTTTAAAGCAGTATCCTGAGGAAAATTTAAAACAGAGTATTGCCGCCCAGTATTATGATAAAGCGGATAATATTGTGGTAGGTAATAGTCAGGATTATCTACGCAAAGCAAAGGAATATCGAGAAGGAATCAAGTACTTTAATTACAAAGACATTGCTAAGCGTGCGGAAGAAAGTCAAAACTTATACTATAAAACGGCTGCCGAAGAGTTTTATCGTGCCGCACAAAATGACGTCAAAAATCAAAATTATAAACAAGCCGTGATCAATTTCCAGAAGGCACAGCAAGTTTATAAACCTCTAGGAAATTACAAAGACAGCGTCAAACAAGCCGCTTTTTATGAAAAAAAATGGCGCACTTTGGAAGCGCAAGCAAATTATCAAAAGGGGAAAACAGTCAGCCAAAAAGCCAAGCTGTTTAAAGATCATCGGCTAGCCGCTTCATATTTTAACAGCGCTGAGGAAGTGTACCGCCAGTATGGGCCATACCTGGACGCGGCTCAACTGGCTTCGAGTCACTATCGTCAAGGACGAATCAAAATTTATATTGATGCAGAGTCTGTTTACAGTGAGAACATTCGTAGAGAATTGCGCGAATGGTATATTGATTTTGTTTCATCCCCTGAGCAAGCTAATCTGGTGATTAACCTCACCACCAAAAAAGATTACCAACAAAAACGTGACAACGTTCAATCAATGACACGGCACGATAATATTAAGGTTGGAACAGAGAAAGTTGATGATGGACAGGGCAATATGGTTGATCGGCCGGTCATGAAAAATATTGCTTTTACTGAGTACTGTCAGAAAACCGTTAATAGGTCGACCATCAAAGCTACTGTTCGGATGAAAGGATTATATTATCTGAACAAGGATTATTATGGTAAAAGTCTATCTTCGGAAACCCGTTGCTGGTTTGATCGGAGAGCTCCTGCCAAATACAAACCCTACACCAAAAATAGTTTACTGAGTCAGGCTAAATTGGAGGGGCAGGCTCGTGAAGACTTATGGTCAAACATTAAAGATGAAATAAAATATGTATCTTCTGAACTGAGTAAGATGTAAATCTTTATCCTTGCAGATGAATTAGATTGGCACAGCCGTCCATTAACACGGTAAGCCTAATGAAACGGGCTGTGGCAATATTCGATTTAAGCCATGGTCTGTTCACCCAGCCTAGTTGATAACTGAATACTTTTCGGATATCAACAAGGCTGTTTTCATTAAGGTATAAGCTTTAGCGTTGCTGTAGATGCAATCTTCTCAGTAAGTTTGGTTTGAGTAGATAATGATTAGTTAGTCTGTACAGAGCAAAGGGCGGTGGAAATTATTTTAAGGTGATTTTATTTGTAGCGGTCATTTTTTGCGCTCGTCATGTTGCCAGGAACGTAATGAAAACGGGTTAGCCCAATTTAGCAGCTAATGGACTGATTAATTTGGAGGTCATCTGCCACTTCAAGTGTCATTAGGCGTAATATGTTCAGGCAGAATAGATGATGAAGTAGCATAAATCCTCTATCAAGATAAAACCATCTTTTGGTATAAATAATCTGTATGATAGGTTGATGCATTTGTCCGCCGCTGCCAGTACACGGTATCCGGTTGTCTATACTGTTTTGTATTGATCAGCATTCAAGTTAGCCATGTCTAGGGTTCAATGGATTTTGTCGTTTTTTAGCGTTGATATTGATGTTATTCAATGATGTGATGCTCTGAATTGATCTATAATAAGAGATGATAAAAAAAGTGCAGCTTAGGCTGCTGTTGTTATTAAATGAAAAGGATAGTTATGCCGCAATTTTTGCTGGTGCCAACAGGGGCACAAAACGGATTGACCGCTATTGGTCTGGGTGTTGCACAAACCTTTGCTCAGAAAAAACACACTCCGCTGTATTTCAAGCCGGTAAGTGCTGATGTTGCTGATCAAACAGCTGCTTTGGTGCAAGGGCTTTTGGGTCAAACTATGCCTGAACCTTTGTCCTTGACCAAACTGGATGAGCAGGTTTATCAAGGTCGAGCTGATGATGCTATTGAAGGTTTTGTTGCCGCTTTTGACCAAGTAGCGCAGGCTGCACATGAAGTAGTGGTGGTTGAAGGCGTGGTTCCTGAAGCGGGCCGCAGCTATCTGCCAGCACAGAATGTGAAAATTGCCGCAGCTTTGAATGCTCGCGTTATTCTGATTGCTGCCGTTGCGGATAAAACAGCAGCTACTGTAGCAGCTGAATTGTTGCTGTCTGCATATGATTATTCTTTTGGCCATACTGAAATCAGTGGCTTTATTCTAACTTCTGCTGTAGCTTTACCATCAGGCTTTGTCGATGAAGTTAAAAGTGTTTTGGCTCAGCATGGCAAACAGTTAGATTGTCTGGGTGCGGTTACCGCTGTGGCGACTTCAATTGAAGTGGGGCAGGTAAGCACTGTTGCTCAGGCTGTGGCTGCACAGTTGGATGCAGATTTATTGTGCCGTGAATTGGCTAAACCAGTTAACCAGCATTTGTCTCCGGCCGCTTTCCGCTATCAGATGATGGATCGCGCTCGCAAAGCAAACAAACGCATCGTTTTACCAGAAGGTAATGAGCCACGTACTATTGCCGCCGCTGCCATCTGTGAAACTAAAGGCATTGCCCGTTGTGTTCTGTTGGCAAAACAATCAGAAGTAGAAGAAGTCGCTAAAGATAAAGGCATTACTTTGCCATCTTCTCTAGAAATTATTGATCCAGACAGCATCCGTGCCCGTTATGTTGCTCCGATGGTTGAATTAAGAAAGAGCAAGGGTTTAACTCCTGAACAAGCTGAACAGCAATTACAAGATACGGTGGTATTGGGTACGATGATGCTGGCTACCGGTGATGTGGATGGTCTGGTGTCTGGTGCGGTACATACTACAGCCAATACCATTCGCCCAGCCTTGCAATTGATTAAAACCGCGCCAGGTGCCAGTCTGGTATCTAGTGTGTTCTTCATGTTGATGCCTGATCAGGTTCTGGTTTATGGTGACTGTGCCGTTAATCCTAATCCGACTGCCGAACAGTTAGCTGACATTGCTATTCAGTCTGCTGATTCAGCTAAAGCGTTTGGTATCGATCCTAAAGTAGCCATGATATCTTATTCTACTGGTTCATCTGGTAGCGGTGCGGATGTTGATACGGTTAAAGAAGCCACAGCGTTAGCGAAGCAAAAACGTGGTGACTTAGATATTGATGGACCATTGCAATATGATGCGGCCAGTGTTCCCAGTGTGGGCAAACAGAAGGCTCCAGACAGCAAAGTAGCTGGTCAGGCTACTGTGTTTGTTTTCCCTGATCTGAATACGGGTAATACCACCTATAAAGCAGTTCAACGTAGCGCACATGTATTGAGTGTTGGACCCATGTTGCAAGGTTTAAATAAACCAGTCAATGACTTGTCCCGTGGTGCGTTGATTGAAGATATTGTCTATACCATTGCATTGACAGCAATTCAGGCGACACAAATGAATTAACAGGTTGAAATAACTAATTATTTAGTTAGCCAACTTAAAAAACAGGTGATATTGCATCACCTGTTTTTTTACATTAAAGCAATTAAACTGGTTAATTATCAAAAAGCATGAAATAAAAAATCAATATCCGTTAAAAAAAAGTAGTAAATGGGTTTTTCTGAGATTATAGTTATAGTTTCTTGCTTATTTCTGCTTGATAAATTACAGTTTAGCAAACGGACTTAATATCCGAAAAAAAGCCAAGTATACAAGGACATATTGTAGAAATGAGGAAGTTGTAATACCAAAAAAATCGCCTGTGTGAGAAACAGGCGATTTTACTTATGTTTGTACTGTTTGGTTAATATCATTATAGAGTGAGACTGATTTTCTTGATCATTGGGTCAAGTAGTGTTTTACAGCTCAGGATGATCACGCTACTTAACCTTTTGCTCTAAACTTAATGTACTGGCATGGTAATCATCAAACTTGATCACATTAGAGATTAGCTACTGTGATACAAATACTATATTGGTGCGGTTTCCATGCACAGATTCAAAAATAACCATAATTCAGTGAGTATTAAGCCGAGGATTAAAAGACATGGTAACTATTTGGGCTAAAAAAACAAACTGAACCCAACAGCCTGAAGCGTTGTTTCGCAATTAGCGAATAATTGATTTATTAGGTCGAGGCAAGTCTCTCAGATTATGTGCTAAATATTTAGACTTAATCCACCTGAACACTTTTCGCTTCAGCCAATCAATTGAATCTGATAATTATTTTTTCAGAGCTAATTTAATGTGTGGTTTGGTGGTTTTGTCGGATTCAGGCTCGGGCGATTGAGCTTGTTGCTCTGCTGCAATCTGCGCACGCTGTTTTTCTGAAAGTAATCCTGACCAGTCTCCATGCAAATACCACTGTTCACCAAAATCTTCACACGGATGAGGAATGCGAATGCAGCCATTACCGCACAACAGATCATCCTGTCGACAGTATTTGTCACAGCCCCAGCAGATACGTTCCGGATGTTTAGGGTGAAGAGGAAAAATTTTTGACATCTGTTTTACTAGCTTTGATAAAACTTCAACACGAAAAAACGATTAGGAAACTTAAACGATAACGAATATTTAGCCTAGCACTATTATTCAGATAATACGTGTCAGGCTTTCATCTCCATAACATGAGTAGTAAGTTAAATATTTCAACTGATAATGCTATGTAAAATCAGTTTAGCAATAATAGTATGGAGAATAAATAGCGTTAGTTTTAAATTACATCAAGATATTTTGCTTGATCAGCTCAAATTGATAATGGTGATAAGTACATTCAGTTTCTAATATTGTTTGTGCAAAATCTTATTTTATCTGCGGAAAATTTTGCCGGCTATGGTTGGCTTCAGGTATCTAATACAGCTTGAGGCAATGAATGATTAGCTTTCAAGTTAATTTACTACTATTGGTGATTTTCCGTCTATTTAAAATAGTGACTGGATTGTTTCGTAAATTAATTCGACATTGAGAATGATCAGTACTGTTGTGGCCACCCAACCGACGATCATGGTCAACTTACTGTTTACGAAATCACCCATCTTGTGTTTATTGGATGTGAGTAGGATTAAAGGGATCATTGATATAGGTAGGGCAATACTCAAAAAAACCTGAGTATAAACCAGTAAATTCTCAACAATATTTTCTCTATCCCCCCATATATAGATACATAAAATGACTGGTGTTATGGCTAAACCACGGCTGATGATTCTTCTGACCCATAGCGGTACGGATAAATTGATGAATCCTTCCATCACTATCTGTCCAGTCAGTGTTCCAGTAATGGTTGCGTTTTGACCTGAAGCGAGCAAAGCAACGGCAAACAGGGTAGCCATGGTTGAACTGGCTACTGTGCCCACTATGTGCGGGTTTTTTAAAGCATCATAGAGCTGGGTGAATCGGCCTAGATCATCGGGGTTATTTCCATAAAAAAGGGTAGCACCGAGAATTAGTAGCAAACAGTTGATTAAAAATGAGAAAGTTAATTGGATGTTGGAGTCAAGGGTGGCATATTTAATGGCCTCTTTCAGGCTGGTTTTGTTGGTTCGGTTATATTTTCTGGTTTGTACGATGGATGAATGCAAATAGAGGTTATGAGGCATCACTGTTGCACCCACGATCCCCAGTGCCAACATTAAAGCTGAATCATGTCCTTTGATGGTGGCAGTGAAAATATCACGCTTAGGAATAAATCCATTCATAATCTGACTGAATTCCGGAGACGCTCTAACCACTTCATAAACAAAAATAATGAAAATGGTTGCGATCAGACAAAAAACGATCGCTTCGATTTTGCGGAAACCAAATTGCATTAAACACAACAGAATGAAGACATCTAATACGGTTAATAAAACGCCGATCAATAGGGGAATTTTAAATAACAGATTTAATGCTACTGCTCCGCCGATCACTTCTGCTATTTCGGTGGCAATTATGGCTAATTCTGTGGTGATCCATAAACAATAAGAAGTTTTTTTGCCAACCAGTGTTTTGGTGGCTTGTGCCAGATCCATTCCGGTAACGATGCCTATTTTTACACACATCGCTTGCAACAGCATGGCTATGAGGCTGGAAATTAAGATAACGGATAAGAGCAAATAACCATATAGTGCTCCTCCTTGAATGGAGGTAATCCAGTTTCCCGGATCCATATAACCCACAGCAACTAAAGCGCCAGGACCTGAAAAAGCCCATAATTTGCGGAAAAAACCTGACTTAGCGTCCGGAATACGTACGGTGTTATTAATTTCTTCCAAGCTGATAGGCGTAGATTTTGGCATAACTTCGATTTCAAATAATCAGACTCATCATCATTATATTAATAATGATAATCATTATCAATATGGTATTTGATTCTCAGTCTTTTCATTTTCCTTATTTAATTGATGCAATCTGTTCAAAAATAATTGTTCAAAGGGTAATTTATATATGAAATCAATGTTATACAGAGGATTATGTTTGTTTAATATAAGTAAAATAAACAGAATAATGCTTAAATTATGCAGCAACCGATAGCATGAAATATTTTAAAATACTAAAAAAGGTGTTGATCATAAAATAACCATATAGATTATTGGTCTTCTCTGGCTTAGATTTTTAGTCAAGATAAGTGGACGGGTCAGATTAACGATTCAACCCAAAAAGATGTGGGTTTCATTAGGGTTAACCATATCATCCCTTGGCTACAAAAGCTGATTATTTCGGCGTCCATTAAGCATCGTAAATGTTCAATAAGGATGATTTTTATCATGATAAATAGAATTAGTTTGTATCGTCACATATCAAAGCGATGATGATTTCATACGCTATTTATCCATCTGCCAGTCGATAAAAAGCAATGTTGTATGATTGCTGACTTATTATTGTGGTTCAAAATTGCATTGAATTTGTTCAATTCTATCTCATTCAAAACTTGCACGCCTATTCAGCGCTATATTTCTACTCCATGATTTTCAAAGCACATAAATGAAAGTCTGAACTAAGTGTGTCAATAAATCTTTCGCTCTTTAGACGGAAGTCATGTGATTGCATATATGGTGGTAAAAAATAAGCTAAGGCTGGTGAAAATTGATAGGTAATAACAACACTATATTTTATAGATCAATTGATTATATGCTGTGGGTGGCTAGAATGGGATGTAGGAGCTTGATATGCTGCAATGGAGGAGAAAGGGAACAAAGCCATCGTTGTATCTCAAGGATTATGTTTGATAAGTTCTCAGTTTATAATGATTATGGGGTATGAAGTAAAAGAAATAGATACAGGGGCAATTAAGTTTTCATAGCCAAAACGGAAGCTATTCGATCAGCAATAAGTTTATTTCTCAAAAATGCCTCAGATAAAACCAGTAACTCAAGAGAGTATGAAATATCAGTGTTGCAGAATGTGGTCTAAAGCAAGTTAAAACCCCTATGGGTATAGAAAAGCTAAGATCTTTTTTTTTAGACCGCCAATAAGCAAAAACCGTAAAGCTAGATCATAGGGTCAACATGCTCCTTCTATATAGTGCATGTCTGTTGTTTACGTTCAAAACAAGTTAAACATTGAATCTCTGCGCAGAGATGGATTGTAGATAATTAAGTATAGGTTAAGATAATATTGTTTATTATTATCTTAATGATAAAGTCTTAAGCTAACTAAGCATCACCATTATTCTTCTAGATATTCCCCAAGCAACTAAATATAATAAAATGAATCATATAAACATAATAACATAAATATTATCGATATTTAACATTAAAAATATCAATTTAAATCTGATTGACCCAAGTTAATCTATTTGCATTTTAAATAAATTCAGGGGTAAAATCTTAACCATAATTAAATATAACAGAAAAAGTTAGCTTAATTGTTAATATATATATATTCTGAGAGGATTTAAATAATGTTTAATTTATTTGTTAGAACCAAACCCGAGGCACGTCATTATGGCGTGGCATTTTTTGCCGGTATTATGGGCGGACTGATTTCTGCATTTGTTAAGTCAGGTACGGAAGGCATTATGCCACCACGTACCCCTGACCGTATCGCTCCACCTATTCAGATGATTCAGGATATGGGCATTGATATTCATAATTTGGTGTACACGTATTCTGATCAGGTGATTAACTGGGGAGGTAGTCTGGTCCACATTTCGTTTTCTATTGTTTGGGCGGTCTTGTACTGTGTTGCAGCAGAAATTTTTCCTAAAGTAAAACTGTGGCAGGGTTTAGCGTTTGGTATTGGAGTAACCATTCTTTTCCATGGTATTGTGCTGCCTATTTTGAATCTGTCTCCTGCCGCTTGGAATCTGCCATTTGATGAGCTGTTTTCTGAGCTGATTGGTACACTGTTATGGATGTGGACTATTGAAGTTTTCCGCCGCGATTTACGTAATCGTTTGACCAAAAAACCTGATCCCGAATTTCTATAAAAGGTTTTTAATCAGCTCAATGGTATCATTGAGCTGATTGCATATTGATAGACAGCTCGGGCACAGGATTAAAATGCATTCAGGCCAGTAGCATATCTGGTCTCAATTCGATGCACTAAGCTGGGTTCGGCTCTGATGGTGTAGGTTTGATTTCATTTCGGTTTTATATGCTAAAACTAAAAGCTAAGACAAATTCAAGTCTTAGCTTTTTTATTTCGATGATCAGTTGAAAAGGATTGAATGTGCTATTTATTCATGAGATTCATTAAATGTCTGATCAGTAGGGCTTTCTGAATCTGTTGCCAACACGATCGGTTTTTTCAATTGTTTTTTAAACACGGGTAAAAATAGTGTCAGTAGAAAAAACCAGAATGGGGTAGCGAGCAGACCTGTTAAA
The DNA here is from genome assembly GCA_945267035.1 of uncultured Neisseriaceae bacterium. Taxonomy (GTDB): domain Bacteria; phylum Pseudomonadota; class Gammaproteobacteria; order Burkholderiales; family Neisseriaceae; genus Snodgrassella. Next base: position 10,460 of record CALYOS010000054.1, read on the forward strand.
GTATCTTTATCCTGACTGAAGAGGTATAGCGTAAAAGCAAAGAAAATAAGACAGGCATAGCACATTGGAATCCCACAAGGCATTTTATAAGATGATTTGGCGTGTGCCTGTGGATAGATATGTCGGTAGCGTAGATAGGCGATTAATATTACTGCCCAAACAAATATAAAGCAGATGCTGGACACAGTGGTCACGATGGTGAACACTTTCATCACATTCCCTTCTGCATACAGCAATACTATGCCAATTAACAGCATAGCACAGGAATATAACAAGCCGTTTTGCGGCACTCCTTGAGCCGATAAGCGGGCAAAAACGCGAGGTCCAACCCCGTTTTTAGACAGACCATATAACATTCTGCCTGTGGAATACATCCCACTATTGGCGGAGGATAAAGCTGAGGTTAATACTACAAAATTGATAATCGTCGCTGCCGCACCAATGCCAATCATGGTAAACATATTAACAAAAGGGCTACGATCAGGAGCAACCATATTCCATGGAGTGACGGTCATGATAATGGATAATGCTAGTACATAAAACACGATCACTCGCACGGGTATTTTGTTAATAGCTTGCGGCAAGGTTTTATAGGGATCATCGGTCTCGGCAGAGGCTGTACCAACAAGTTCAATGCCCACGAACGCAAAGATGGCAATTTGAAAGGCGGCAAAAAATCCAGACCAGCCATGAGGCATCCAGCCACCGTGTGTCCATAGATTACTAATTTGCGCTTTAGTGCCTGATGAGCTGACAAATCCACTAAATATTAAATAACCTCCACAGACTATTAATGCCAGTATTGCTAACACTTTAATTAAAGCAAACCAGAATTCAAGTTCGCCAAATAGTTTCACAGATAATAAATTTAAAGCCAATAATATGGCAATGCTCAAAATACCCGGTAACCATAGTGGAACATCCGGCCACCAAAATTGAGTATAGCCGGTAATCGCCACGATATCAGCCATGCCAATCACCACCCAGCAGAACCAATAAGACCAACCAACGTAATAACCGACGGTAGGGTTAAGGATATCCGCGGTAAAATCGACAAAGGATTTATACTGTAAATTATGTAACAGTAATTCCCCCATGGCGCGCATAACGAAAAATAAAAAAGCACCAATGATGATATAGGCAAACAAGACAGACGGACCTGCTAAACTGATGGTACGACCCGAACCCATGAAAAGACCGGTACCTATTGCGCCGCCAATAGCGATCAGTTGCAGATGGCGGTTTTTCAATGTGCGTTTTAATTCCGGCTGTCTGCTCATTGTATTTCCTTATTCATGAGATATCCTTGAAAATAAGTGAAGATGGGAGAGGCTTAATCATTAAGAATAGATGTTACGAGGGTGTAAGGGTGACAAACGAGGTTTACACGATGAAACATATCTTGGTTTGATGTGACACTGATTAATAGAAACCTGTAAGCTTATAACAATATTTTTACAGTGCCAATAAAATTTTATTTTGCTGCTGTTAGCTTAGTTTTGACCTATTTTATGCTTAATGTGTCCTGTTTTGGCTGGCGGGTGTTCAGCCAAATCTCGGATGTCATGTTTCTCAGCTGTGTTGATCCAAATCCCGCTAAAATCTTTATTGGCATTGTTTTAAGGTCATTAAATAAATTCTATTTTGGCTGTCAAACTT
>CALYOS010000055.1 GCA_945267035.1 uncultured Neisseriaceae bacterium
AAATACTGAAAGATGAATTGATTGTTGCCTTTTCTACATCCAGTTCAGAAACCGCACTGCCTAAAATGATTGAGAAAATGGAAGCTTATGGAGCACCAAAATCCATCACCAGCTTCGTTATCCCCACTGGATACTCATTCAATTTGGATGGCTCGACTTTATACCAAAGTATCGCCGTAATCTTTTTGGCCCAGTTGTATGGTATTCCCTTATCTGTATCTGATCAAATCATGATCGTGATTACACTGATGGTGGCTTCGAAGGGTATTGCTGGTGTGCCCGGGGTATCCTTCCTCGTGTTATCAGCCACTTTGGCAACAACCTCAATTCCACTTGATGGTTTAGGATTTATCTTAGGCATAGATCGTATTCTGGATATGGGACGTACAGTAGTCAACGTGATCGGTAACGCATTAGCTTCACTCGTCATCTCTCGTTGGGAAAATGATTTTGATGACGTCAAAGCGCGAGAATATGAAAAAACACTTGGCATCAAATAAAGATTTATAGATTAAAAAGGTTCAGAGAATTCTGAACCTTTTTTTTATCTACTATAATGCTTATATCTTATACAATAATAAATTAATTACAAATACAGACAGAAAGTAACAAAGTAGCTAAACTTAACCAATTTCCAATTATTCTTGCTTGATTAAGTACAATCAAGCAGCAATTACATTTGTCTGGACGACATTTAACCATGCACCTACAAGACGCCCGAATCAATAATCAACAAAAAGAATTCTTTGAAATCCCTTTTTGGTTTCAGCCAGATGATCATATGTTTAATCTGCGTGCCGACCGCTTTGAACAATTGGCGGCAGAGGAAACCAGTGATTGGCATAAATACTTAACCTTTTTGGCCAATCTTTGCCGTGCACAGCAAATTCTTTTCGATCGTCACAATAACCAGCAAGCGTTAACATTACCGCAAACTGATCATGAAGAACGACCTTTATCAACATTACTAATCACATCTCATTCACCTTTAATCAATCATCTTTTTAACGAATTATATACCTTACTTGAACAACAACTTAGTCCTACAGCGATACAAGTGTGGAGAGAATTACGTCAATTGGAGCAGCAAGAACTAATCCAATTATGTGTAAAGGCATTTAACCAGCAAATCAATCTGGCGCAACAAGATTACACGGTATGGATCAATGCTGTTTTACAAATCATCTACACTCTGGCGGCAAAAAAACTAGCAAAAGAACAAATAAAACCCATTGCAAACATTGGTTATTGTCCATGTTGTGGTACAGATGCTGTGGGTTCGGTAATTATTGGTAGAGGAAATTTAGAAGGCTTGCGCTATCTACAATGTGGTATCTGTAACAGTCGCTGGCATAGTATCCGCGCTCATTGTAGCTTTTGCGATAGCAGTCATAATCTGACCATCCAAAACATTGAGCATACCTCAGAAGCTGCGTTAGCGGGTGCCGAGGCAGAGTGCTGCCCAAATTGTCAGAGCTATCGGAAACGATATCGACTGGCTAAACAGCAGTATGCTGATCCAATAGCTGATGATCTTGCATCTTTGGCCTTAGATATCATGCTGAGTGAAGAACAGTGGCGTCGAGGTGGAGCCAATCCGTTTTTAATCATGACTTAACTCCCCAAACTTGAGAACCATAAGATTCCTAGGGATTGATAAAAAGGCATCCATGAATTTTGCCAAAAGATAACAGCCCATCACAAAATTATCTTACCCTACTTAAATAAAGCGTATGAACAACAGCTAAAATACTGATCAACCAGTTGATCAACCATTTGCTCAATATTCTTTAAGATTCACGGGTCGATTAATGTTAGGACTGAGTCTTTGCCAGAAGCTTTTTATAAAACAAGTATGCCACCGATTTATCGCTATCAGTATACTATTGTAGTGTATGGAATAATTTATAAAACCATAATTTATTGGTTGTTGCTGCAGGATATTTTTTACAAGAATGCGCAATAACCCTTAAACTGGGGAAGCAGCATATAGCAGTGAAACAATCATTACCATACGAATAATCCTAATATAAGTCTTTCCCTTGTAGTATGCTAAAGTTTTTCTTAAAATGCCGATCTCTTAAGTGCAATATGAAAATTTTTTTATTCTAAATTATGGCTTTATTTTTTAATTATGCTATGTACTTTGCGGGAGAATAAAAAATTTATTCTTATTCAATCTGAACAATAAATCATTGCCATATCTGATTTAACCCCAGTTTTAAATAAATTGATTGGTCGATTCGGGTTCAATATTGCAATCTAATTTATTCCATCTTGCAGATTAATGATTCGAAATAATTAAACAAAGAATAATATTTATAGTTTGGTAAACTTTAGTGGAAGATAATTTTTTTGTGCCGAGCACTGACATTAAATCGAATTATATGAAAATGAAATCATCTGTATTGAATAATCAAATTTCATCATTCAATTAAAATAAATTGCTAAAATTTAACCAAAATTAAAATATTATGGCTTTTTTAAATTATTGGTTTTAGTCTGGAATTTTTGCTATCAAATATAAGATAAGTTTTTAACATAAATAAAAATCAAAAAAACAAATAGATATAAATTATAACAATCCTAAAAAACACAAAATATTGCCTTTAGGACCTATTCAATCACAATTAATATATAAATCATTGATTAATAAAATTATTTAATTAAGTTGAAATTTATCTAAAATGAAGATAACATTAACTAATATTAACATATATTAAGAATAAAATGCCTTTGAAAAAAATTTCCTTTCTAATAAGTTTATTTGGTACGTTTATTTTTCCAGCAAATGCTGCACCAATCGATAATCAAATAGAATTATTGGAGAAACAGCAACAACAGATTATTCGTGAACAGCAGCGTCAACAACAATTTCAACAGCACATGCAGCCAGAGGTTAATGTCCGCTTGCCACAAGAGGGTCTTCAACCAGACACCAGTACAGGGTTAATCGTTGATGAACAGCCTTGCTTCAAAATTAACAAAATTATCTTGACTGGTGAAGAAGCGGCTCGCTTTCAGTTTGCTTTAAATAAAGCATTGGAACGTAGTCAATTCACACCGGGTATGTGTCTGGGAAGTCAAGCTGTTAACCAAATCATGACCAGAGCACAAAATATTTTAATAGCTCGCGGTTATACAACCACGCGTATTCTGGCTAATCCACAAGATTTAAATAATGGCAGTTTGCAATTAACCGTCATACCAGGGCGCATACATGCTATTCGGTACAATCTGGATAATGCTGAAGCAACCCATATAGGGCGTATTCGTCGTATTCAGAACGAATTTCCAGCTAAAGCTGGCGATATTCTAAATCTACGCCGATTAGAACAGGGGCTTGAAAATCTTCGCCGGATACCCACTGCTGAGGCAGATATCCAAATTGTACCGGCGGAAGAACCTAATCAAAGTGATGTAGTCATCACCTGGGTACAAAGAAAAATACCCCTACGCCTGAGCGTCAATATCGATGATTCAGGTAGTCATTCCACCGGACGCTATCAGGGCGGAGCCACCTTATCTGTAGATAATCCTCTTGGATTAAGTGATTTATTCTATATCAACTATAACCACGACTTAGGAAGTAAAGACAGCTCCTTTGATAGCGATGGAAAGAAAACCGGTAGTGGTACTCGGGGTTTTTCTTGGCATTATTCTGTTCCAATGGGTAATTGGTTAGTTGCGTTTAACCGTAGCCATTACCATTACCATCAAGCAATAGCTGGCTATAACGAAAATTACCAATATAGTGGCAACAGCGATAGCAGTGATCTTGGTATTACCCGCATGTTGTATCGGGACAGTCACCGTAAAACTGATGCCACAGCCAAAATATGGCGCCGAGAATCTCATAACTTTATTGACGATACCGAAATTGAAGTCCAGCACCGTCACACAGCTGGATGGGCACTTAACTTAAATCATCAGGAATATATCGGTAATGCCATTCTCAATCTTGGTTTGAGCTATAAACGCGGTACCGGCGCTGATAACAGCATACGCGCTCCAGAAGAAGAATTTAATGAAGGAACTTCGCGTATGCAAATCATCAGCATAGATGCTGGAGTGATGTTCCCTTTTACCGTAGGCAAACAGCGTTTCAGTTATGACAGTTCTTTTCATGGCCAATGGAATAAAACCCCGCTAGTTACCCAAGATCAAGTATCTATTGGCGGGCGTTATAGCGTACGTGGTTTTGATGGTGAGGTCACCCTCATGGGAGAGCGCGGCTGGTATTGGAACAACAATATTAACTGGAAATATTGGAAAAACCATCAGGTTTACCTTGGTGTCGATGTAGGTCATGTATCCGGTCCTTCAACCGAGTATCAACTTGGTAAAACTTTGGCAGGGGCAGTGATCGGCTTTAAAGGACAGATAAAGGCTGGCGGAAATCTTTATTACGACCTGTACGTAGGTAGACCATTCTACAAACCACAATATTTCCGCACGGCTAAAACAACCGCGGGATTTAGTTTGAACTATTCCATGTAAGCAATCTAAACATAGAAAACTAAAACATATTCTTGCTTAAACTTAGAAATATCTTATTCATTAAGGATAGATTATGAACAAAACACGCTATAAAGTCATTTTCAACAAACATCGTGGTCAAATGATGGCCGTAGCCGAAAACACCGTCAGCAATGGTAAAAGTCCAGCAGATCGGAGTGCCGGTGAGCATAGCGTGTTCAAACAATTTTTGGCTAGCATCCCCGTGCTAACTAGTGCCATCCTGCTGGGGCTGGGTATCTGCGTGGTATTAGATCAAGCCATAGCCGCTGATATTCATGTCGATCCATCCGCCCCTAAAAACCAGCGCCCCAACATCGTACAAAGCGCTAATGGTACCGTCCAGGTCAACATCCAAACCCCAAGCAAAAAAGGTGTATCTCTCAACCAGTACCGCCAGTTTGACGTTCATCAAAAAGGTGCCATCCTCAACAACAGCCGTAAAAACACCCGCACCCACTTAGGTGGATGGGTTCAGGGCAATCCATGGTTGGCTGGAGGCGAAGCCAAAATCATCGTTAACCAAATCAACAGTCGCAATCCAAGCCAACTAAATGGCTACATCGAAGTAGCCGGACGTCGTGCTGAAGTCATCATGGCTAACCCATCCGGCATCAACGTTAACGGAGGTGGCTTCATCAACGCAGCGGGTGTCACCCTGACCACCGGTCAACCCATCATCAACAACGGACAACTAAACGGCTATCAAGTACGCGAAGGCAACATCAGCATCAACGGACAAGGTCTGGATAGCAGTGGCAGCGACTATACCCGTTTGCTGAGCAAAGCCGCCCAGATCAATGCAGGCATCTGGGCAAACGACCTGAGCATCATAGCTGGCAGCAATGACCTCAGCAGCGATGGACAGATCAGCCAGATTCAGTCAGACCCAAACGGCCGTGAGCGTATAGCCATAGATACAGCCCAGTTAGGCGGGATGTATGCTGGCAAAATCAGCCTCATCAGCAGCGAAAAAGGGGTTGGTGTGAACAATGCCGGGCAGATCTTTGCCGGAGCAGGAGGGGTGGTAATCAGTGCGGATGGGAAACTGAGTAACAGTGGTAGCATCGTAGCAGCAGACCGAGCACAAAACGGAGGCGACCAAGCAGGTGCGGGCTTACAGGCGCAAAGCATCATAAACAGTGGCACCGTATCCAGTCAGGGCAAAATGCAGCTGCAAAGCGAGCAGCTAAAAAATAGTGGCTTAATCACCAGTGCAGACGAACTGAATATCCGCACTCAAAGCAGCCTGAGCAACAGTGGAGAAATCAACGCAACCCGTCTTGATATTATCAGCGACAGCATCCATAACAACAACGGCAAAATCATACAGACCGGACAACAAGGGCTTAACCTTGAGCTAGATCGACTTGATAACCAAAAAGACAGCCTAATTGGTTATGCGCCCTTACCGAGCCCGAGCGACACAGATCCAGCCCAACCAAACAAACCAGCGCAACCACCAGCTGAGGCAGACAAACAGCACAAAGCCCCGAGTAGTGCCGAAGGAGGCGGTCAAACAACAACAGCACCAGCTCTTCCCAACAAAACATACTACACCGGGCAAATCATCAGCCACAACCAAATTGACAACCAAAATGGCCAGATCATCGCCAATGGAGGTATCGACTTAACTGCCCACAACGGCCTAAGCAACCAAGGTACCCTCAACCTCAACAAACTACAGATTAACGGCGCACTACTCGATAACCACCAGGGCAAACTCAACACCAATCAAGCCAATATCAGCACCACACGTGTAGACAACCGCCAAGGACACATCAGCAGCAGTGGTCAGATACAAATGAGTGGCCAGGCAATAGACAACCGTCAAGGACGCATCCAGTCAGCCGGAAACATCGCCATCAACAGTGACCAAGTGAACAACAGCGATCAGGGTACCATCGCTGCACAACAACAACTGCATATTCACAGCAAACAACTAAATAACAGTGACAAAGGTCAACTATGGAGTGGTGGTCAGACAGCAATCAATACCGAACAACTGAACAACACCCAAGGTGCCATCGATAGCGACCATCTTCAACTAACAACTGACGACCTTAATAACCTGAATGGAGCCATCCGCACAGCCGGCGATCAACAACTCAGTATCCACAACCAACTGCACAACCAGAATGGTCAAATAGGCAGCAACAGCGGGCTCAGCATCACCGCTGCCGACATCAACAACATCCAAGGTAAAATCAGTGCAGGCAAACAAGCCCAACTACACACCCGTGCCCTGAACAACCAGCAAGGCAGCATCGATGCTGACAGCATCGACTTAACAACAGACAGCCTAAACAACAGCACCGGAGCCATCCGCACCAACCAACAACTAAGCGCCCAGATCAACCAGCAGCTAGACAACCGCCAAGGACAAATCAGCAGCGCCAAAGACCTCAGCATTCACGACCAGAACCAGCAAAGCCTCAGCATCGACAACAGCGACAACGGCAAAATACTGGCTGGCAACGACCTGAGCATCCAAAGCAAACAACTTAACAACCCCGGCAACATCGGTGCTGGGCATAACGCTACTATCCAACTGCATAACGACTTTAACATCGATGCCGACATCAGTGCCGGACACAAACTCAGCATTAGCAGCCAAGGCAACATTAAAAACAACCATACCATTAGCGGAGGCGACAGCGTCATTCTCAACGCCGCCAACATCGACAACCAAGCCAGTGGCATTATTCAGAGCAACAACCACACCGAACTACAGACACAAAATAACCTGACCAATCGCGGACTCATTAATAGTAACGGCACCACCCTAGTACAGAGTGGCAACAGTATCAACAACATCGGCAGCGGTCGCATCTATGGTAACCACATTGCCATCGGCACCCGAGACCTAATCAATCGGGAAGAAACCGTTGGCAGCGACACCAAAGCTGCCGTCATAGCAGCACGACAGCGACTAGATATCGGCGCCACCCACATCATCAACCAAGAACACGCCCTTCTCTCAAGCGAAGGCGACATCGCCATTGGTGGTACCCTTGATCAAAACCATCAAGCCAGCGGCATGGCCGACAGCCTCATCAACGCAAGCGCACGTATCGAAGCGCAGAGAAACGGCACCATTGCCGTCAAACAACTGCAAAACCTTAACAACCATTTCAAACTAGAAGAATATCTCGAGAGCAACAAAAGAGTAAGACAGTATCAAGAAAAGGGTAACCCACAAATCTGGGAACATGGCGTTGATGGCAAATTTAAAAGAGAACAAAAACAACTCGAATTTACCTTTAACGATGGCAGCAAAAAAATTTGGGAAAAAAGGGATTCTAAACAACTACACTGGTGGGATTTCAACCGCAAAACCTACAAACATAAAGTGACCGAAACCGATCCAGGTGAAATCATCATTGGTGGCAACTTAAGCATCAGCGGTGATCATTGGGTAAACGAAAACAGTCGCATCATTGTCGGTGGCACACTAATTAGCGATGGAAATCTCAATCTCGAAAACCGCGAAACCAAAGGACAGCAGCGGATTGAAGAGCATGGTAGACAAGGAGGGTATAGATACAAAAATCCTAAACTATCAGAAGGTAGAATACAAGTCATTAATGAATCATCATATGATCGTACCATCATTACCAGCCACGATTTCGTCACGCCTGCCAGCACCATTCAGCAACACGCCAACAAAGAAGCCAATCAGGCACAGATTACTCAGGCTGGCACCGGTAGCGTACAACAAAGCCAGAGTAGTACCCAAAACCAGATAAACCAGCAAAACCAACAAATTAAAACCCTGACCGACATCAATACCAAACTGTCCAACAGCAGCCTGTACCATATTAATCCCGACAACAATGGTTACCTGATCGAAACCGATCCGGCATATACCAACATGCACAAATGGCTCAGTAGCGACTACATGCTTAGCGCCTTAGGTCATGATCCAAGCAAAATGCAAAAACGATTGGGAGATGGCTACTACGAACAACGCCTGATCAACGAACAGATCACCAACCTAACCGGCTACAGACGCTTAGAAAATTATCAAAACGACGAAGAGCAATACAAAGCCCTGATGAATGCGGGCGTGACCTTTGCGCAGCAATACAACATTACTCCAGGTATCGCCCTGACAGCAGAGCAAATGGCCAAACTAACCAGCGACATCATCTGGTTAGTCAGCGAAACCATCACCTTAGCTGATGGCAGCAAACAAAACGTACTCGTACCCAAAGTCTACCTGATTGCCCGCTCCGGCGACGTCAACAGTGCCGGCAGCCTGATCAGCGCGCGCAACATTAGCCTGCAAAACAGTGGCCACATAGACAACCAAGGTACCATAGCGGCGCAAAACATCGTCAACCTAGGCGCGCAGAACATCGACAACAGCGGATTAATCGCCGCACAAAAAATAGGATTGAATGCTAAAGAAAACATCAACTTCAACGGAGGTGCAGCAATCGCTGAGAACCTGCTCGACCTCAAAGCAGACAAAATCAACCTCACCACCACCACCGCCAGCTATGGGGACGAACGCAACGGAGGCACCGTTATCGACCGTAGCGCCGGCCTGTACGTCACTGGTTCCCAAGACAGCATCCTCAGCGTATCTGGCACCCATGGCATAAATACCCACGGCGCCGATATCATCAACACAGCAGATAACGGCATCACTCAGCTTAGCGCCAGCGAAGGCAACATTAACCTTGGCACCGTCAATACCGCCACCCATATGTCCGCAGGAGAGCGCAGCGACAAAAACCACTGGATCAACCATTACCACAGCGAAGTAGGTACCAACATCACCGCAGTGGGAGAAATCAACCTGTTGGCCGGAGACCAACTGAACATCCGCCAAAGCGATATCGACAGCTACAGCGGTACCGTCAATCTCTATGGCAAAAATAGCGTCAATATCATCGAAGGACGTCAGCAAACCGAACTGGATCACTCCACCTTCGAAAAATCCAGCGGTTTCTTGTCCAAAAAAACCATACTGGATCAATATCAGGCCAACTATAACGAAGCCGATGGCAGCAACATCACCGGTGCCAAAATCAACATCAGTAGCGATAAAGACATCAACGTTGGTGGCAGCAACATCATCTCCGACAATGGCACTACCCTACGCGCAGGTAATGACATCAACATTACCGCAGCTGAAAACCACTACAAAGATCGCCAATACCACAAAGAAACCAAATCCGGCCTAATGGGCAGCGGTGGCATTGGCTTTAGCATCGGCAAACAAAAAGAAACCGATGACACCACCAGCCAATCTCTGATTCACAGTGGCAGCAGCATCGGCAGCCTCAGTGGCAACACCAACATCATCGCCGGCAACCATTACCAACAGACCGGAAGCAACGTATCCTCACCTAGAGGCGATGTTAACGTCATCGCCAAACAAATCGACATCCTCGCCGAGCAAGACCAGCACAAACACGACAACATCCACACCTTTGAAAAATCAGGCCTCACCGTAGCCGTTAACGTACCAGTCATCAATGCTATTCAAGCAGCAGACACCGCCATCAAACGCGTGGGCAAAAGCAAAAACGACCGTGTCAACGCCATGGCAGCCTTCAATGCCGGCATGGACAGCTACAAAGCCGGTCAAGCCCTAGCTGATGCGGGTAAAAATCCCCAATCCGCAGCTCAAAACGTCAGCGTCAGCATCACCGTTGGCCAGCAAAAAAGCCGCAGCGAAAGCCATAGCGTAGATAACGTTGCCTCATCCAGTACCATCCATGCCGGCGGACAAGTCAACCTGTTGGCTACCGGCGCCGGTCAAGATTCCAATATCAACATCATTGGCTCCGACATTATCGGTAACCAAGGTACCCACTTACAGGCAGATAACCAAATCAACCTATTGGCAGCCGAACAAAGCCACAGCGAGCGCAGCAAAAACAAATCCAGTGGCTGGAATGCCGGCGTAGCCATCAGTTATGGTTCCGATGGATTTGCCTTTGGTGTTACCGCAGGCGGTAATTATGGACGGGGTCATGGTAATGGCGACGAAACCAGCCACCGCAATACCCATATTGGCAGCAGCAGTGGTCACACCAGCATCATCAGTGGAGGTGCTTCCAACATCAGAGGCGCACAGGTCACCGGCAAAGGCGTCAGCATTGATGCCGCCGAACTGAACATCGAAAGCTTGCAAGACACCGCTAAATATGACAGCAAGCAGGAAAACATCAGTGGGCAAGTAACCGTAGGCTATGGTGCCTCTGGCTCAGCCAGCTATAGTAAAAGCAAAATTAAAGCTGATTATGCCGGCGTGACCGAACAAAGTGGCATCATCGCTGGTGATGACGGCTACCAGATTAAGGTCAAAGGCAATACCGATCTTAAAGGTGCCATCATTACCTCAACACAAGCAGCCGAAGCAGCGGGTAAAAACCGCCTCACCACCGGCAGCCTTACCAGTAGCAACATCAAAAACCACAGTGACTACAAAGGGAGCAGTATCGGCATAGGTGTCAGCGGAAACTATAATGGTGGCTGGACAGGACAGAGCAAAGATGGTGCCAGCTCAAATATTGGCTATGGTAGCGATAGTGGCCACGACAGCAGCACCACCCATAGCGGCATTAACACCCACAACATCATCATCACCGATGAAACCGCCCAACGCCAGAAAACCGGCAAAAGGGCCGCAGAAACCATTGCCCGCATTCATACCAATATCACCAGCGACAGCTATGCAGACAAAGCCGGTTATCTGGCCAACAACTTTGATAAAGACAAAGTACAGGAAGAGCTGGATTTACAGCGCGAGGTAACGCAAGAATTTGACCAGAACCGGAAAGAATTGCGTGATACCATACATAAAATTGCTGACAGTAAACGCCAGCAAGCAGAAAATATCCGCAAAGAAAATTATATAGGCGGCAAAAATGGCTACAATACAAACGAATCACTGGCACTAGAAGCCAGTGCCGATAAATTGGATAAAGCCACTTTCTATATTGATTTGGCATTAGGTGCATTTTATGGCTATGGCAATACAGCTGCGCTGGTTTATGCAGATGGAAATGCTGTTGTTGATCCGGCAGTCAGAGCAGCTAGAAGACCGATT
>CALYOS010000056.1 GCA_945267035.1 uncultured Neisseriaceae bacterium
ATCTTACGACAGACACATATGACTTTTTTCTAAACGGCTTATGCAGCTTTCAAGTGTCTGTAACGACTATCAAGCTAAGGGAAGACTTACTCGTGGCTGCAACCCTACTAGCTCAAAATTTATTCACACATGGTTACGCTTTGGGGAAATTATGAGGGGATCTCTCAGTGCATTGCCTCCAATTCCCATAATTTATTACGCCGATAATAACTTGGTGTAACCTTAAAAATGTACTTAAATCGACGTGTAAAAGATTGTTGGGAATCAAATTGATATTTTAATGCGATCTCAAGGATAGTTTTTTTCGTCAACCTCAACTCAACAGCCGCTTTCGTCAAACGACGAGCACGAATATAGCTAGCCAGTGTGACCCCTGTTACTTTTTTGAACAGCCGCTGAAAATACCACTTGGTATAACCCGCTTTATTCGCCACATCATCAAGCAGTAAAGACTGATCTAAATTATGTTCAATCCATAATAGAACATCTTTGATAACCGTTGTATGAAACTGCTTATCATCATATCTTAATTGGATGTTATTAGCTTTATTTTGATAGCGAGAATGCTGTTCAATATACATAAAATAACCTAAATGTTCTTAAGATTGTCACGACCACATCATCATGATACCATAAACATACTGACGGTATGTTATTTTAAATCTATCATGGAAAATAAAAATCATCAACAAGAAAATTTTAAGAGTACCTATCAATCACTGGTTAACTCAGCACGAATATTGTTTGTTGAAAAAGGCTATCAAGCTGTTTCAATAGATGAGATCTCGGGAAAAGCGTTGGTGACCAAAGGTGCCTTTTATCATCACTTTAAAAATAAAAAACAATTACTCAGTGCCTGTTATAAGCAGCAATTAATTATGATTGATGCCTACATCACAACAAAAACTGATTTAACAAATGGTTGGTCTGCCTTAGAAAGTATATTTGAACATTATCTTGATTATATTATTGATAATAATAAAAACCTTATCCCTATCCAAGAAGTGATGCCTATCATTGGTTGGAATGAACTTGAAAAAATTAGCCTTGAATACATTACTGGTAAGGTAAACGCCATTGTCAGCAAATTGATCCAAGAGAACCAACTTAAAGCTTATGATGATGATGTGCTTAAAAACTTACTCAATGGCTGGTTTATGCATATCGCAATACATGCGAAAAACCTAAAAGAGCTTGCCGATAAAAAAGGCCAATTTATTGCTATTTACCGCGGCTTTTTATTGAGCTTGAAAGATAAATAAAATAGATAGGTTTTATTTGAAGCTAAATCTTCTTTATCGTAAAAAATGCCCTCTTGGGTTATCAAGAGGGTCATTATATTTCGCGGAATAACATCATTTGGTGACGAAATAACTAAGCACTTGTCTCCTGTTTACTCCCCTGAGCTTGAGGGGTTAACATGAAGGTCATCGATAGCAGGATAATAATACAGTAAAACGCTAAACCAATAATCCAAATCCAGCCATCCCAAATTGGTAGTGAATGATTATAAATAACAGCAAACAGTAATGGGCCAATAACACCGGTTGCATTGGTAAGGCTCACCAATAATCCCTGTAAAGCACCTTGCTGATGACTCTTTGTTTGGATAGACATCACTCCCTGTAATGCAGGTAAAGCGATCCCACCACCAGCCAATAAAATTAAAACAGGGAAAACTAACCAACCTTCAGATATAAACGCTAAAAAGGCAAATGCACTACTATCTGCAATAAATCCGAGCAGTACTGCCGTTTTTTCGCCCCATTTAGTGGCTATTCTTCCTGCCACAAAGGCTTGGAATACTGAGTGTAAAAGACCAAGACCCGCTAATGAAAAGCCAACCATCATGCTATTCCATCCAAAACGATTTTCGGTAAATAGCACCCACACCGTTGCGGGAATTTGGCCTATCAATTGCGCTGAAAAATAAATAATCAACAAAATGGGCATCGTTTTAAATAAAGTGATGTATACCGAATTCGATTGCGTCTCAACCCCTACTTCGGTATCTGTATTATCACGTGTATTTTTGGTTTCACGGAACCAAAACATAACCACAAGGAAAGTGACAATATTTAGCAACGCAGCGATAAAAAAGGGACTATGCGGTGAAATCTCTCCTGCAAAACCACCAATAATAGGCCCCGCTATTAAACCAAGCCCAAAACTTGCCCCTAACCAACCGAACCACTTCACGCGTTGAGAAGCTGAGGTGGTATCGGCAATGACCGATGCCGCGACAGCCCCAGTAGCTCCTGTGATCCCTGAAAGCAAACGGCCTAAATACAGCATCCAAAGCGCACTTGAAAAAGCCAGCAATAAGTAATCCAGCGATGCGCCTATTAATGACAACAACAGCACTGGGCGCCGACCAAATCGGTCAGACATTTTTCCAAGCCAAGGAGCAAAGATAACCTGCATTAACGCATAAAGTGCAAGCAATACGCCAAAGTGGTTAGCGATATCTTCCGAAGCAATAAATTCACGTAATAACGTTGGCAAGACTGGCATGATAAGGCCAATCCCCATGGCATCGAGTAACGTAATTACCAATGCGATCTTTGTCGAACTATTCATTTCACTTTTCTCTATAACTGATAGGGAGTGGTAAAATAACTCTATCAATGATAGAGTGTCAACAAAAATTAGGAATTAATGATGTCTAGATTAGATAAAAGTAAAGTGATTAACAGCGCATTAGAGCTGCTTAATGAGGTCGGAATCGAAGGTTTAACAACCCGTAAACTCGCCCAGAAGCTAGGTGTAGAGCAGCCTACATTGTATTGGCATGTAAAAAATAAGCGGGCTTTGCTCGACGCCTTAGCCATTGAGATGTTAGATAGGCACCATACTCACTTTTGCCCTTTAGAAGGGGAAAGCTGGCAAGATTTTTTACGTAATAACGCTAAAAGTTTTAGATGTGCTTTACTAAGTCATCGCGATGGAGCAAAAGTACATTTAGGTACACGGCCTACAGAAAAACAGTATGAAACTCTCGAAAATCAATTAGCCTTTTTATGCCAACAAGGTTTTTCACTAGAGAATGCATTATATGCACTCAGCGCTGTGGGGCATTTTACTTTAGGTTGCGTATTGGAAGATCAAGAGCATCAAGTCGCTAAAGAAGAAAGGGAAACACCTACTACTGATAGTATGCCGCCATTATTACGACAAGCTATCGAATTATTTGATCACCAAGGTGCAGAGCCAGCCTTCTTATTCGGCCTTGAATTGATCATATGCGGATTAGAAAAACAACTTAAATGTGAAAGTGGGTCTTAAAAGCAGCATAACCTTTTTCCGTGATGGTAACTTCACGGTAACCAAGATGTCGAGTTAACCACCCTTTAGATTCATAAAGCGAAAATAATGCGGCTCCAACGTACCCACCTAAATGGAAACGGCGTTCACTCCAATCTAAACACGCACAACAGATTTTACGTGAATGTTTGGAAGGAACGTCAATTCCCATTTCATGAAAATATTGAATACCACTTAATGTGATCATTGAACCATTTTCAGTGATCCATTGCTGTTGACAAAGGGAATCATAGATCTTAACGGCAACTTCGCCAGCTAAATGATCATAGCAAGTACGTGCTTTTCGTAAATGCACTGGCGTGGAAACTTTGGCATGTACGCCATGGTTTAAGGAGATCCCCATCATACTTTCCATCAATTCAGCAATATCTTTTCCTGCTAGCCGAAAATAACGATGCTTGCCTTGAGCTACTACTGTGATTAGCTGGCAATCTAATAATTTAGATAAATGACTGCTCGCCGTTGAAGCTGATATATTCGCCACAGAACTTAGCTCAGTGGCCGTCCAAGCTCGCCCATCCATCAAAGCACTGAGTATTTTAACTCGTGAAATGTCAGACATAGCCGCCCCTATCGCGGCTATTGAGGACTCAAAGGTAACCTCTTTTCGTATTAAATTAGCCATCGCAAGTTCACTTTATTGCCCAAGGGAGCGTAACAGATGCAGCCATACTATCATTGTCCGTTATTAATATCAGTTGGTTAGCATGGTCACTGTATTGCACTAAAATATTAATGTTATTCTCCGCCAATACTCGTGCTATTTCGCCAAGTTCCCCCGGTTTTTCCTGTTTTAACTTACGAATTAATGGTGTCCGGATCGCAAGTACTAACAGTCCAGCTTGCTCTAGCGCTATTTTAGCTTCCTTTCCTTGTTCAACAAGAAAATGAGCATGGCATTCATCACCAACCGTAAATATCCCTCCCCCTTCCAATCCAATACCTTTATTACCTAATGTTTTTCCTAGTAATGCTAATTGTCCTATTTGATTATCTAAAACAACGTGAACATCAAACATTATCCTTGTCCTTTTTAAATGAATATTCGCGAGTAATATGAGCAATACTAATTTTGTAAAAATCAAATATTGACTCTCGCCCTTCTTGTTGAGCTTTCGCATGTAAAACATGATTTTTCCATTGCAGAACTGCGTATTCGTTTTCCCACCAAGATAGCGATAACATTTTTCCTTCTGTAGCTAGACTTTGAAAACGTTCAATTGAAATAAAACCAGCTACATGACTTAATAGTGGTCTTAACTCCTCAGCTAAAGTCAAATAGCGAGTTTGTTGGTCGGGTTGTATTTGCACCTCAAATATTACAGCAATCATATTTTTCTCCGTTATTAATCAACAAACAGAGTAATCCACCCGAAAATTAACACTTCGATAAGCAACGAAATATAGAAAGGTCATGCTGCTGTTTTATGTTGTATATCACACTTCTTTAAATTGCTCGGCCTGCGCTTATCATGTTCTCCTTCTCTTATAATTTTGTTTATTATTTATACTTTTTTATTTTTTGCTATCACCGAAAATAGTGCGGATCCCGCATGGTATTTAGGTTTACCCATCATTAAATACCATTGTTGTTATTTTAATCTTTTTAATATTTCATGATTAAGATCACACTAAAATTATGACCCTATTAACTAAAAGTTATGGATACCCTAATAAAACTCATTGTTAAAGATTAGTTAACCAAAGTAACTTCATTTTTCACTATTGTTAAATTGTTATAGTGAAAATTCTGGTAAACTAATAGAGGTAAAAAAATGATCCTAGATGCCAGTTATACATTATTAGTCGCATGTATCGCGCTACTCATAGGAATGTTTGTCGTAAAATTTACCCCGTTCCTACAAAAAAACCACATACCAGAAGCCGTCGTTGGTGGCTTTATTGTTGCAATTGTTCTGTTAATTATTGATAAAACATCAGGTTATTCGTTTACTTTTGATGCTTCATTGCAAAGTTTATTAATGCTCACATTCTTTTCCTCTATCGGGCTAAGTTCTGACTTTTCTCGACTGATTAAAGGAGGAAAGCCGTTAGTTCTATTAACTATTGCAGTAACGATCCTAATCGCCATTCAAAATACTGTCGGCATGAGTATGGCTGTCATGATGAATGAAAGTCCATTTATTGGCTTAATTGCAGGTTCAATTACTCTAACAGGTGGTCATGGTAATGCCGGAGCATGGGGCCCTATTCTCGCTGATAAATATGGTGTAACAGGCGCCGTTGAATTAGCGATGGCTTGTGCAACACTTGGATTAGTGTTGGGTGGTTTAGTTGGCGGCCCTGTTGCCCGTCATCTTTTGAAAAAGGTCTCTATTCCTAAAACAACCGAGCAAGAGCGCGACACTATCGTTGAAGCTTTTGAGCAACCAAGCGTCAAAAGAAAAATCAATGCAAATAACGTTATTGAAACCATTTCAATGCTGATTATCTGTATTGTTGTTGGTGGCTATATCAGTGCATTGTTTAAAGATACTTTTCTGCAACTGCCTACTTTTGTCTGGTGTTTATTTGTCGGTATTATTATCCGTAATACACTGACTCATGTATTTAAACACGAAGTGTTTGAGCCGACCGTCGATGTATTAGGTAGCGTTGCTTTATCGCTTTTCTTGGCAATGGCGTTAATGTCATTAAAATTTGGTCAATTGGCAAGCATGGCAGGGCCAGTATTAATTATCATTGCTGTACAAACTGTTGTCATGGTGCTATTTGCCTGCTTTGTCACCTTCAAAATGATGGGCAAAGATTATGATGCTGTCGTGATCAGCGCGGGTCACTGTGGCTTTGGTATGGGAGCAACACCAACAGCAATTGCGAATATGCAAACAGTCACAAAAGCATTTGGACCATCACATAAAGCTTTCCTTGTCGTTCCTATGGTCGGTGCCTTTATTGTTGATATTTCAAACAGTATCTTAATTAAAATATTTATTGAAATTGGTACATACTTTACCTAATAGCTACACACTACTCGGCGTACTTCTCCTAACAATTTATTATAGGGCAGTATGCCGAGCCGCTTTCTTACCCCGTATATTCCCCTAGTCAATCTATTTAGCTTGCACGTTTACGAATTAATTCTCGTGACAACTAAACCAAAATTTGAATTATGACGAGTATATCTGATTATTTATACTTTATTCGTTAGAATAGTCCGTAGAAATAAATAATCAGTAGGCTACATGGAATGAAATTAAGACATCTCGATATCTTTTATGCTGTAATGACTTGTGGTTCCTTAACGCGTGCGGCTGAAGTTTTACATATTTCTCAACCCGCGGCGAGTAAAGCACTCAAACATGCTGAGCACTGAGAGATCCCCTCATAATTTCCCCAAAACGTAACCATGTGTGAATAGATTTTGAGTAAGCAGGGTTGCAGCCACGAGTGAGTCTTCCCTTGTTATTGTGTAGCCAGAATGCCGCAAAACTTCCATGCCTAAGCGAACTGTTGAGAGTACGTTTCGATTTCTGACTGTGTTAGCCTGGAAGTGCTTGTCCCAACCTTGTTTCTGAGCATGAACGCCCGCAAGCCAACATGTTAGTTGAAGCATCAGGGCGATTAGCAGCATGATATCAAAACGCTCTGAGCTGCTCGTTCGGCTATGGCGTAGGCCTAGTCCGTAGGCAGGACTTTTCAAGTCTCGGAAGGTTTCTTCAATCTGCATTCGCTTCGAATAGATATTAACGGGGTCTGACGCTCAGTGGAACGAAAACTCACGTTAAGCAACGTTTTCTGCCTCTGACGCCTCTTTTAATGGTCTCAGATGTCCTTTGGTCACCAGTTCTGCCAGCGTGAAGGAATAATGGCCGAGCATATTGATATGTCCGTGGCAAAGCGGGGAGAGGCGTGCGATATCTTCATCATTCAGTGTTTCACCCTGCGCCCGGAGATGATCCAGGGCTGCCTGCATATAAATAGTGTTCCATAACACGACGGCGTTAGTGACCAGCCCCAGTGCGCCCAGTTGATCTTCCTGACCGTCGGTATATCGTTTTCTTATCTCACCTTTTTGACCGTGACAGATGGCTCTGGCAACGGCATGGCGACTTTCTCCCCGATTAAGCTGGGTCAGAATGCGCCGGCGGTAATCTTCATCATCAATATAATTAAGCAGATACAGCGTTTTGTTGATGCGCCCCACTTCAATGATTGCCTGAGTCAGTCCGGAAGGACGTTCACTTTTCAGCAATGAACGGACCAGCACTGAAGCCTGTACTTTGCCCAGCTTCAGGGAGCCAGCGGTCCGGATCATTTCGTCCCACTGAAGGACTATTTTTCGGGGATCTGATTGCCCTCTGGCAATATCATTCAGCACGCCATAGTCGGCATCATGGTCCATTCGCCAGAAAACCGAAGCACCGGCATCAGCCAGGCGTGGAGAAAACTGGTATCCCAGCAGCCAGAAAAGGCCAAAGACAAGTTCGCTGGCACCTGCTGTATCGGTCATAATTTCGGTTGGATTCAGCCCGGTCTCCTGTTCCAGAAGACCTTCCAGCACAAAGATAGAGTCCCTCAGCGTCCCCGGTATAACGATGCCATGAAAGCCGGAATACTGATCGGACACAAAGTTGTACCAGGTGATCCCTCTGTTATTACCAAAGTATTTGCGGTTCGGTCCGGCATTGATTGTTCTGACTGGCGTAACAAAGCGCATTCCATCTGCAGATGCCACTTCTCCTCCACCCCATATCTGTGCCAGTGGCAGCGTTGCCTGAAAATCAACCAGTCTGGCATTAGCGCTGGTGATAGTTTCAGCCCGCAGATAGTTCGCTTTTGTCCAGTTCAGCCGGTGTCGGGTCAGTGCAGGAACATTTGATCTGATCAGTGGTTCCAGACCGATATTGCAGGCTTCAGCCATCAGCACGGCGCTGATGCTGACGGGCAGATCATCAACTCTGGCACTGGCTTCACTAGCATGGAAAAACTCATCAGCAAATCCGGTATGGGCGTTAATTTCGAGCAGCAACTCCGTTAAATCCACCGGAGGGAGTAGATCACTGATCATTTTGCTCAGTCGTTTCAGACTGTCCGGCTCATCAAGACTGGCGAGGGGAGAAATTGTCAACCGGGGCTTCGGGCCAGAAACATCGAGTTCGACAGCCTCATTTTCGCAAAGACGTGCAGCAACCTGTCTGTAACGACTATCAAGCTGATGACCCAGAGATTTTATTGCTTCCTGCGGGTCTGTCGGGTGCCCCAAAGAACGATAAACCTTAATCCGGTTTGCCTGCCAGTCAGCACCCTGTAGTAATCTTGCACGAGGATCTCCCCACCGGTTACTGCCGGTAACGTAGACATCCCTCCGCCTCAGACTATCCTGCAGTTTACTGAGAAAGCAGAGCGTGTATCCCCTGCGGGTGATATGTTTTTCCTTGTTAATCACCAGCCGTTTCCATGACCGACTGATAATTTCCGTTGGTGCGTCGTCAAAAAACTGCCGCCGTGAGCTGAACTCCCGGCTGAGGTAGTCACAGGCATTCAGAGTGGTAACCCCGGCAGGTGCGGATGAAAATTTAACGGTATTCAGCAGATGGGGCAGGAAACGACGAACGCGCCCGTACTGCTCCACCATTTCTTCATGAAAATTATCGTCTGAGGGCCGGGCAATTTCACGGACAAGCGTGATGATTTCAGCCAGCTTTTGCCTTGGGATGTAGCTGAACACCTCAGCACGAATCGATTCGTCCGGTGTTTCTTCTTTCAGCAGGTACGAACATGCGCTGGCGAGCGCCAATGCAGATTTATCCAGATCCTTCAGCGAGCGGAGCCGTTTTTTCTGCCCAATCTTTCTGGCGTCACGGATGATAACGGCCAGCATGGCGTCCAGAACGTCCAATGCATCATCCAGCGCCAGCGTTTCCCATGCAAGGACAAAGGCAACCAGAACCGCCATCCTTTTCTGCGGTGACATCCTGGCAATATTGAACACCGAAGTCATACCAGCATAACGTGCGAGATTTTTCAGGCGCACAGCCGGGAGTGTACTCAGGTTTTCAGCATGCAGGCCAAAATCGTTCAGAGTTTTCCAGCGTTCAATTGCTTCATTAAACGCCGGACCACTGATGGTCACAGGGCCCTTTTTCAGTGATTCCAGTAAAGACAGGCGGCTGCAATCAGTTGGCCCCAGCAGCATCTCCAGCTGTGAACGCTGTTCGGCTGACGGTATCAGTGCCAGTTTGTTCCACAGGCGCAACGTCGCCTTTTCCCTTACCTCTGAAATCAACCGGGTCAGCGTAGTGGCTCCGGGGAGAATAATACGATGTTGCATAAGCCACCCTGTCGCCAGATCGAAAAGCAGGCCAGGACGTTCGTTGCTTATCCAGCTCCGGGTATATAAAAGACGGGTAAGGCGAAATGTCCAGGGCCAGGCAAATTCACGATACTGATAGTGCTGACGTATCAGCGCTGCATGCTCACGGCGGGTATTTTCCCTCTGACCGTATTCTGCAAGAACGGTGATATCACGAATCCCGAGCTGTCTGGCGGTAAAATGCCGGACGCCGGAAGGAATATGATTCATATCGGTGAGGAAGGTGCCCAGAAAACGGACACATCCAATTTGCAGGGCAATGCCCAGACGGTTGTGATCACCTCTGCTTTTTCCGATAAATTCCTTGTCTGCTTCATCAAGGTGAAAATATCGTGCCAGCTGAAGCTCATCCGGTTCACCGGTGAATCTGCCATAGCTTTCAGTCTGCTCAGTGGTCAGAAAGTCAACGGGCATATCGGCCTCCCTGCCTGACGGGCATTTAGTAACATTTTTGCAACCGTACGAAATGTTATAAATTATCGGACATCGTAAAACTGTTACATTAATATGTCTATTAAATCGTAAATTTGTAATAATAGACATGAGTTGTCCGATATTCGATTTAAGGTACATTTTTATGCGACTTTTTGGTTACGCTCGGGTCTCAACCAGTCAGCAGTCTCTTGATCTTCAGGTCAGAGCACTCAAAGACGCAGGTGTGAAAGCAAACCGTATATTTACCGATAAGGCATCCGGCAGTTCAACAGATCGGGAAGGGCTGGATTTGCTGAGGATGAAGGTGGAGGAAGATGATGTCATTCTGGTTAAGAAGCTCGACCGTCTTGGCCGCGACACTGCCGATATGATCCAACTGATAAAGGAATTTGACGCTCAGGGCGTGGCAGTCCGGTTCATTGATGACGGGATCAGTACCGACGGTGATATGGGGCAAATGGTGGTCACCATCCTGTCGGCTGTGGCACAGGCTGAACGCCGGAGGATCCTAGAGCGCACGAATGAGGGCCGACAGGAAGCAAAGCTGAAAGGAATCAAATTTGGCCGCAGGCGTACCGTGGACAGGAACGTCGTGCTGACGCTTCATCAGAAGGGCACTGGTGCAACGGAAATTGCTCATCAGCTCAGTATTGCCCGCTCCACGGTTTATAAAATTCTTGAAGACGAAAGGGCCTCGTGATACTATAGGTTAATGTCATGATAATAATGGTTTCTTAGACGTCAGGTGGCACTTTTCGGGGAAATGTGCGCGGAACCCCTATTTGTTTATTTTTCTAAATACATTCAAATATGTATCCGCTCATGAGACAATAACCCTGATAAATGCTTCAATAATATTGAAAAAGGAAGAGTATGAGTATTCAACATTTCCGTGTCGCCCTTATTCCCTTTTTTGCGGCATTTTGCCTTCCTGTTTTTGCTCACCCAGAAACGCTGGTGAAAGTAAAAGATGCTGAAGATCAGTTGGGTGCACGAGTGGGTTACATCGAACTGGATCTCAACAGCGGTAAGATCCTTGAGAGTTTTCGCCCCGAAGAACGTTTTCCAATGATGAGCACTTTTAAAGTTCTGCTATGTGGTGCGGTATTATCCCGTGTTGAC
>CALYOS010000057.1 GCA_945267035.1 uncultured Neisseriaceae bacterium
ATTTTTAATGATGTAAATAAATATCTGTAGTTACCAAATCTAAATTTCTCGCAGCGGCAATGCTTAGAAGAATTTGATTAGCTGGCAGAAGAATATGGGCGCGATTTTGAAATTGAAGAAGATAATAATAGAGTTTTGCAGCTTTATGGTGAAGATAAAATTTTGTTTTAGCTAGATATACCTAACCCTCTTGCGTTTGTGAACGATCAAAAACGGGCAAAAAAGATGAATGCCAAAAAATTATGGTGGAAATAGATAGAAACAAAAGAATAATTGTTGTTGATGGAATGGTAAAAGTGCCTATTAATAAAAAAACATGGGATGACGTCGTAAAAAATCATTATGAATAATAATGATCAAAATCATTTATTCATTGATAATGCCCATATCTAATTGATTATTCGCTGGTCTGGAAAAGTAAGCATCGTTCAAGTCAGATAGTGAGGTATGCAAATCCAGATTTGTTTTCAAAGTTAGATGATTTTTTGCATGCGCACCTTTAGCATCTGATTGAATGCGCGTATAAAATGATCAAAATTGGCATTTTAATGTTTTGTTTTCATGGCAAATGACAGCATCGGGCTAATTGCTTGACCCATTGCTGACCACTCCGATGATTAGCTAAGGAAAAATTAAGGAGGTGATTTTAATCATTGCTATTATTTCGCCCTAGCAGAAAAAATTCTATTCTGAAGTTTTCTGAACCATCATGCTGGTCAATTGACCTTAAAATTTTATCCACAATTTCTGCAAATATTTGCTGATTTTTCTATGGTATAAAAACATGGATGAAACATTTTGTATGCTAAAATTGATAATTAGCATTATTTTCATCACATGATGCAGTGTCACTGGATAAAAAATAAAGCAATTAAAAAATTATTCACAGAAAAAATAGCAAATTAATGCCTGTTTGGTTGCAATGCGTTGTCTTGCTTTTAAATCTGCACAAAAAATATATAACCCGGTTCATTAACACAAAAAAAGATCAATGAAAATTCAGCAAAAGGCAATTTAGTTAATCATCAAATGATGTTTTACTATCTTGGTGCAAAAGCAGAGTTATCAGTTGACTCTATTTTTATCGGCTACCGGATTTTGCATAAACCTAGGAATTTATTAACATTCTGTTGATAGCATTAGCAGTTACAGAAAACATGCAGTAACCATGGGTTGCAAATCTCAATCAGTGTTTAAATTATATGGTTATGAAACAAGGGAATAGATAGATTTACATCCATTGTTATTAGCCCTGTCGTTATTTCACAATCTCTAAGTGTCCATATGAAATGTAAAAATCAGCACAATGAAGAAACTCTCTGCTTAAAATGGTAGAAAAATTCCTGCTTTGGCGGTGAGAATGTGCATTGATAGTCAATACTGGCCGGTATAGACCAACCAGATGGACAAATGTGTCGAATGAATCAGGATTGTGCTGTTTAAATTTTTATTTTCTTTGCATGATAAACAGATATTTGCATTCAGAAATAAAGATATTTAGATTAAAATCCATATCATTCAGTGATTATAATTTAGAAGTGAGTAATATAACTTTTGGTTTATAACGTTAACCTTCAATATAATGAAATTTATTTTTGTTATTGCAATAATTCTATGGGTGCATTTGTGGATAAAGTCAGACTGAATGCTCAGAAAATATGGCCAAAAGAAAAGCTGGAACATATGTCAGTGCAGATCGGTCAACGATGCAGAAGTCAGCCTGTGGAAAAACTGTTGATAAATCTAAGCGCCACCATTGCATCTGATTCAATGCGGCAAATATAGAATGATAATAAATAAAGCTGATGCACCACCAAAGGCATCGTGTTTAAATGAAGGCTGGAATCGGGCTGGTTAATGGGTTGAGTTTTTTGAATGCAGCCTATTGGACATCATCCGATCAAAGATATGGTTTGAACGCAAAAATAACTGATACAAAGTCAAAAATACCATCCAGATTAACTAACTGTATTTAATCTTTTAATTTAATTATCCACATGCTTCGCTCAGGGTGAAATGCTGATGCGCTCATCTCGGTGTCACACTCATTACAGCAGCTTACGGCAAGTTCTGTTAATATAAAAGGTTAGTTATGAAATTAACTGGGTAAGTTTAAGTGTAAATCCCTGTTTTTAAATATTTTCCGATTTATTATCGGCAAACTACTGAATTATTTTCGCTTTAACAAGCAGATGAGCATTAATCTAAAGGTGAGATTAGATGAAAGTAATGGTAGCGGTAAAGCGTGTTGTGGATTACAACGTTAAGGTACGCGTTAAGGCTGACCAATCAGATGTGGATATTGGCAACGTTAAAATGTCGATGAATCCGTTTGATGAAATCGCTGTTGAGGAAGCTGTACGTTTGAAAGAAGCCGGTAAGGTGAGTGAAGTTGTGGTGGTTTCTATGGGCGTAAAGCAGTGCGAAGAGACCTTGCGTACCGCACTGGCCATGGGGGCAGACCGCGCTATCCATGTTGAAACTGATGAATGTTTACAACCCTTGGCTGTGGCTAAATTATTACATGCTATTGCTCAGGAAGAACAACCACAATTGTTCCTGCTGGGCAAACAAGCGATTGATGATGACGCTAACCAGACGGCCCAAATGCTGGCTGCATTGTTGTCTGCGCCACAAGGAACCTATGTCAGCAACGTTGAGTTGGGCGCTGATGAAGTGATTGTGACACGTGAAATTGATGGTGGACAGGAACGGTTGGGACTGAAATTACCTGCTGTCATCAGCGTTGATTTACGCTTAAATGAGCCTCGGTACATTAAACTACCCAATATCATGCAGGCGAAGAAAAAGCCTTTAGAGAAAAAAACGGTGGCCGAATTGGGAATAGATATTCAACCGCGTCTGATCCAGTTGAAGGTGACAGAGCCTAAATCTCGCGCTGCTGGGATAAAAGTAGCTGATGTGGCCGAATTGGTGGCCAAACTGAAAACTGAAGCCAAAGTTATTTGAGGAGATATCCGTGTCTGTATTGATCATTGCTGAACATCAGCAGCAACAATTGGATGAAGCCACTTTGCATGCGGTGACAGCTGCTGCCAAATTAGGTGAAGTGGATATTCTGGTCGCAGGGGACAAGGTTGAGAAGGTGGCCGAGCAGGCTCAGCAAATTGCCGGAGTTAGAACAGTATTGCTTGCTGATGCCGCGGTCTATGCCGAATCTTTGGCAGAGGCGGTAACGCCATTAGTCATCAGTTTGGCCAAAGAATATACCCATATTTTGGCGGCCGCCACCAGTGCTGGTAAAAACTTATTACCTCGAGTTGCTGCCTTGTTGGATTGTGCACCGGTATCCGAGGTGATCGACATCATCGATGCACAAACATTTGTTCATCCTATTTATGCCGGTAATGCATTACAGACGGTGCGTAGTGAGCAGGCACAACATGTGCTGACTATCCGTGCTACCGCATTTGCTCCAGCTGCAACAACTGGCGGTCAGGCAACAATAGAAAAAGTAGCCTACGAAACATCACAAAATCTAAGCCGTTTTATTGATCGGACTTTAACGCATTCCGACCATCCAGAACTGACAACCGCGAAAACCGTGGTTAGTGGGGGTAGGGGATTGGGTAGTGCTGAAAATTTTGCCGCCTTGCTTAATCCACTGGCTGACACACTTAATGCGGCTATTGGTGCGTCGCGAGCAGCGGTGGATGCTGATTATATTCCAAATGAATATCAAGTTGGGCAGACAGGTAAAGTCGTGGCGCCAGAACTCTACATCGCGGTGGGCATTTCTGGAGCCATTCAACATCTGGCCGGAATGAAGGACAGTAAAGTGATCGTAGCGATAAACAAAGATGCTGATGCGCCGATATTTAATGTGGCCGATTATGGTCTGGTGGCTGATTTGAATGTTGCTGTACCTGAGTTGGTGGAACAACTCAAAGCGATTATGTCTTAACTGGTGATGAATGTTTCACGTGAAACATTCGCGTTGCTCATTCACGATTTGTTAATCTGCTCATGATCAGGTGGAATAATATCAATCTGCTTGATCATGTATGGCGATAAACCGGCTCAATACGTTTTGTTTATCGTCACCAGATGAGCAAACAGTACTATCTGAAAATAGTCAGGTAGTAATGAATGGTGATGTTAAATGTTCAGGAGAACCTGCTTATGAACCGCCTTCACGATCCCAACCAGTATTCTTTTGCATCGGATAACTATTCAGGCGTCCATCCACAGATTATGGCTGCGCTCAACACGGCGAATGATGGACACCAACCTGCATATGGAGCCGACGTCTATACCGCCGCTTTGCAACAAAAAATAAAGCAGTTGCTTGGCCCTGATGCTCAGGCCTATCCGGTGTTTAATGGTACTGGAGCAAATATCATTGCTTTGCAATCCATGTTGCCAAGATGGGGTGCAGTGATTTGTGCACAGAGTGCTCATATCAACTGTGATGAGGGTAATGCCCCTGAATATCTTGGGGGTATGAAATTGTTGGCGATTGCCAGCGAAGATGGCAAACTCACGCCCGAACTGGTTGCTAAAGAAGCATGGGGTTTTGGTTTTGAGCATCGTGCTCAGCCGGCAGTGGTTTATATTAGTCAAACTACTGAACTGGGCACTTGCTATACTCCTGATGAAATCCGGGCTTTAGCAGACTATTGCCATCAACGCCAGATGAAGCTTTATCTTGATGGTGCCCGCTTGGCCAATGCATTGGTCAGTCAAAATGTTGATTTGCACACCATGGTAGCGAGTACTGGGGTAGATATGCTTAATCTGGGCGGAACCAAAAATGGTTTAATGCAAGCTGAGTGCATCATTAGTCTGCACAGTGAGGCACAGGAGGCCATGCCTTATCTGCGTAAAATCAACGCACAGCTTGGTTCCAAAATGCGCTATGTTTCGGCACAATTTTTGGCGTGGTTTGAACATGATTTATGGCTTAACTTAGCTCGCCACAGTAATGCCATGGCCAGCAAATTGGCTTCGTCTCTGGCTGAGTTTCCCTGCATTAACCTGACGCAAAAAACTCAAGCGAATGCGGTTTTTGCCACTTTACCCCCAGAAATCAGCGCTCGGCTGCATGAACAATTTCACTTTTATGACTGGAATGAACAAACACATGAAGTGCGCTGGATGACCAGTTTTGATACCACTGAAGAACAGATCGATGCTTTTGTCGCCGCTATTCGACAGGCGACAGCAACATGAGTGTGGAACAATATCAGACATTAGCGGCACCGGCTGAGGCAGAATTCAAAGATAAAGGCAGCCGTTTTTTGGCTTTTGCTTATCCGGTACAAACCGAAGCCGAAATTAAGTCTCTGGTGCAGCAACTGCGCGAGCAACACCATAAAGCACGTCATTGTTGTTTTGCTTGGCGTCTGGGTGTAGACGGTAATCGGTTTCGCGCTAATGATGATGGCGAGCCAGCAGGCAGTGCAGGAAGACCTATATTGGGTCAGATTGATTCAGCAGAAATCACCAATGTATTGGTAATTGTGGTACGCTACTTTGGCGGTACATTGCTGGGGGTGCCGGGTTTGATCAATGCTTATAAAACAGCCACAGCTTTGGCCTTACAGAATGCAGAAAAAGTACAGGAAGATGTGTGTCGTCTGCTAGAATTAAGTTGCGATTATGCTCACCTGAATGAAGCACTACGATGGTGTAAACAGCAGCAAGTAAGGATTCTAACTCAAGATTTACAGCAAAACTGCCGTCTGGAAATATCGATACCTTTAGCCAGATATCAATCTGGGTTAAGTGCTTTACAACAACTTCGGGCAATTAATGTTAAACTGGAAGAATGAATTCTCAAAGCTGAGCAAGCAATAAGCAATATGGTTTCCATGGATGATTTATTTGCAAAGGGGTAGGCATGAAATTACTGGTGATAGGAAGTGGCGGGCGTGAGCATGCGCTGGCTTGGAAGCTGGCGCAATCTAATAAAGTAGAAATCGTTTACGTTGCACCTGGCAATGCCGGTACTGCATCAGAAAAAAAGATCTGCAATATCACTTTGAGTGATCATCAACATCTGATTCAATTTTGTATCGAACAGGAAATCGATTTTACGCTGATTGGTCCGGAAGCACCATTGGCTGCCGGAATAGTTGATGATTTTATATCCGCCGGATTAGCTGTATTTGGTCCCAGCCGGTATTGTGCACAATTAGAAAGTTCCAAAGATTTTGCTAAAGCATTTATGCGCCAGCACGGTATACCCACCGCAGCATATGCTACATTTACCGATGCAGAAGCAGCGCATCGCTATATAGATGAAAAAGGAGCACCAATTGTCATCAAAGCTGATGGTCTTGCTGCCGGCAAAGGGGTGGTGGTGGCGATGACTGAAGAAGACGCCCACAACGCCATTGATAGTATGTTGCTGGATAACAGTTTGGGCAGTGCTGGGGCTAGGGTGGTAATCGAAGATTATCTACAAGGGGAAGAAGCCAGCTTTATTGTGATGGTGGATGGTGAACATGTTATACCGATGGCCAGCAGTCAAGATCATAAACGCTTGCTGGATGATGACGCTGGACCAAACACCGGCGGAATGGGCGCTTATTCACCGGCACCAATCGTCACGCCAGAAGTACATCAACGGGTAATGGATGAAATTATTTTACCAGCAGTGAAAGGAATGCAGGAGGCTGGACATCCTTATCGTGGCTTTTTGTATGCTGGCTTAATGATCGATGAATCAGGAGCGCCGTACACCATCGAATTTAATTGTCGTTTTGGCGATCCGGAAACGCAACCCATCATGTGTCGCTTGCAAACGGATTTAGTCGATTTATTGTTGGCTGCGCTGGAAGGCAAGCTGGATAAAATCAGCGTAAATTGGTCTGATCAAACGGCGGTAGGGGTGGTACTTGCCGCGGCAGGTTATCCACAGACACCGAAACGAGGCGATTTTATTGAGGGCATTGAAGCAGCCAATCAGATTGGTAAAGTTTTTCATGCCGGCACGACCTTTAATCTTGATAAAAAACTAATTGTCTCAGGTGGTCGGGTTTTGTGTGTAGTTGGTATGGGTAACAATGTTGCTGAGGCTCAGAAGCAAGCCTATGCCGCCATTACACCTATTCAGTTTAGAGGAATGCATTACAGGAAAGATATTGCAGCTAAGGCCTTAAAATAACCTTTTGCACCATTATAGAGCCCAGCTGTCCATATGCCAGCAGCTGTGCCATAGTTGCCATTCCATTTTTGCTGCTGTCAAAAAAGCATTCAACATAGCCTGGCTAATCTCGGCACTGCTTTGTGTTGCCAATCGATCGGCTATAGACATGGCTATTTCACCATCAAGACGATATTCCGGACAATTGTAAGCCTCTATCCAACGATGATAAGGATTAACGTGTATATCGGTACGTGCAAGCAGTTGTTCTCCCACTTGTTGGTAAACATAAAAACAAGCTAAGGTACTGGCAATTGCCACTGGCAGAGGTTGGGTAGCTAGCTGTTGATATAAATAAGCTGAGTATAATAAACAGCTCGGCGTCTGCTGATGAATAGTTATTTTATTCTGCAATAAATCTTGCTGTAGGCATTGCTCTGCTTTAATGGTTTCAGTGCTGAATCGACGAAATTGCTCCGCGTCTTTGCTTAAAGGACACCGGTCTGCAATCATTTGCATGATTTGGCTATAATGATGCAGATATAAAACATCCTGCTGTAAATAAAAAAAGAATTGTTCCTGGGTAAGAGAGCCATCAGCTAAAGCGCGTATAAAAGGCAATTGCATAATCTGCTCCAGAATAGGCTTAACTTGTTGCTGAGCATGATACCGCCAGAGAGTCTGTGAATCTGAATGGAAATTTAAGTTCATTCTTTAAGCGAAGCTGATAATAATGAGAAGTAAATGATAGCACTGATGGTGTGGATATTTGCAAATGATTCAACTGGTGGGGGATGATGTGGCTATTGACGATTCAATTAGTTTCTGTGAATAAATCTTAATTACCCTAGAATTAATGCAATTAATTGCATGATTTATGAGTCAACGCTCTGCTTATCTTTGTGGATAAAATGTGATCTTTTTCCGCTAACAAACGATTGTGGCTGGACATCTTCGAACATCGACATCAATTATATACTTGAATGCACAATGTAAATTTTTTGCGAATATGATTTTTTCTGATAAAAAAGACCTTGGGTTTTTACATTAGTGCAGTTAGCTTGCGGTTACAAAGCGAAGTTTTATCGTGTACGGGATTGAATAACATCATGAATAAGGGCTAGGGAGAGTGTAGCAGTGAATCTTGTGGATGATCTGTGCCATAAAATTATCCACAGAATAAATTGAATGAAGGTTTTGTAATTTATTGATGCCAATAACAGGTTTAAGCATGGTCATGGCGCACAGTTCATGAATAAGTGACATTATTGGCTCTATATGCATTACTCGATGGCTGTATCAGCATAGCATAGGGTTTATGGGATGATTGCTACCGCTAATTAGAAAGTATTTCTTTGCCAATAAAAAAAGTTATTCATTGGTTGCAAAATACATGGCGATGTAAAATTTAAGCGAATATGGCTTGATTCAAATAATTATTCACAACATGCAGTGAAGTTAACATTGTAGGGGACATGAAGCGGTTGAATATTGAATGAGTTTTTGTTAACAGGTATATTTGCACTAAAACCATGCTATGGTTGGCAACTTTAATGTTTAGATTCAAATTTTGCGGGTGATTATGTGTTTTGGATACTAATTTTTCGTATTTTATACACAGAAGTTATAAGCCTAATTGAAATATAAATTTAATCTTAGTCGTTTAAAACCCTTTACAATCAAGAATAATTTTAATTGTGACTGTTGTGAAGGTTGATTTATCTAAAAGTTATCAACAGTTTTATCCACAAGTTTGAAGGAGGTGAGTGGATAGCTGTTTTAGGCTTGATGATCTTTGCTCAGATGGAAGTAGTCGGTGGCTTAGCTTTTTGTTCCAATACAATTGAGCCGATTCTGCAATCAAATTGATATGGATGATTTTTAACAAGGAGCCGATCATGAATGCCGTCCATTTCTATGTGGATATGATGCACCAATTGCAAATGGCAGATGGAAGAGTAATCATATAGTGCTTAAAATTCTAAAGGGATCATGCTCTGCCGATTCATATTATCCATTGCTTTTTTGCTCGTTCGGTTGGCTACATGTGTTGTTCCCGTTATGCTTACCACTTCTTTTTCTGTGTTTTATACTTATCTACTTCAACTCGACCCATCCATCTAGCTAATCCCTCTTATTAAATCTAACTGTTAAGAATTGATGAATACCTTACTATCACGGGTATAAGCGTATCGGTTGGCGTTTGTTCCGGCTAATCCTATCGGGTTGTGGCTAATGGATGAACCTGATTCAGGATGATAATATCGATAACGATTGTCACTTTATACTGGAAAAAATGCTCATACTATTTAACATGCAAACGGTTCATCGCCTATATTGAATGCTATTGTTGAGTTCTTTTGCCACATCCAAGCAAGATACCTGATAGTGAAGATTATTTTAGTTGGGGCTAATATCACATCTTTTATTTTTATAAATATATGAGTTTTTTTCAGGTTTTAAACTTTCATCCTAATTGACTTGTTCTAAAAATCAGCTGGAGAATGATTCCAATATAATAAAAATTGAGTAGACAAAAATATATTAATTAATCCTTTTAAAATAGCCATATGAGCAGGATCATTTATTGAACTATTATATGAAATTTGTTTTTTTAATAAAATATTCAGTCTTTCTTAATCTTGTATATTATTCATTTTCACATATCTCACGGTTTGTGCTCAAAACATCAGTTTATTTACTGGCTTTGAATCATGGCTTTCTGCCAGTGCAATTGAAATATTTTCAGTATATGTTTGTCTATGCTCTACCTATTAAGGTAACCTTTCTTCCGTCGGGTAAAGATATACTTTAAGGACTATTATCCATATTTTTATTTTGTGTGTGTCAGGAAAATTATTTTCCATCTGCAAAATATTGTTTTCTCAATGCTAAAATTGCGTGTCAATACTTTTCAATATCTTTAATTTATTGATAAATATAGAATTTTACTTTTTCTGTCTGTAGAGATTTTTATTAATATCGATACATTTAAGATAAAATGAATTGTTACTTATATGAGTATCTATTTTGTTCCTTTATTACCTAGTAATAAATCTCTATCTATAACTGGGTTGTTTATGTTGTTTATTTTAAGGTAATAATTATTTTATTATTGAATCGTATCATCAAGTTCATGGCTGATGCAGTCAGAACTCTTTAATGATAAATGATAATTTTCAACTAAAAATAACTGTTTTGATTTGAAATATCCTTCAAAATAATAGATATAACATATTGCATTTACACCCTCTTGTTTTTTAAATTTTTCCTCATCTGTTTTATTTGCAAATATTAGATCTATGTCTCTTCCAATTAAATTATCGTCTTCTGGCTTATTAATAGCATAAGATAGTTCTTGTGAAAGATCTCTATCTTTACCATCCAAATCTAAAGGTTCTCTATCTTTTAAATGATTCCTTTTTATCGACAAATTATCTATTTTAAAGATTTTATATTGTGGGCATTCACAGGCATAAAGCATATTATAAGTATATAAACCAACTTTTTCCTGTGGGTAATTATCTTTACATCCGAATAAAGTAAATAATAAGATATACAATATTTTTTTCATTTTTATAATTCCCCCAATATCTAGCCAGCGTTTTTGAGTTGTGTAAGCCCAAATATTCTGCCAATAGTTCTTTTTCCATGTCAATCTTGTTGTTGAATAGATGTTTACCCATCACCATTTAATATTTGGATTTGTTTTTGGTGAATGTCCAACCCATTGTTTTTTTTTTGATAATTTCCCCACTCTTCAGGTGGGTAATTTTTGCCTTTATAGGTCTTATATATGGTATCGTTTTTTGATGTGTCTTTGGTCAAAAATATACAACACCTTTATTTCTAAATTCATTCCTCGCCCAGTCCTCATTTTCGATTATTGGATAATATTTTTTTAATTTTTCATAAAATTC
>CALYOS010000058.1 GCA_945267035.1 uncultured Neisseriaceae bacterium
GCGGTTTCTGAACTGGATGTAGAAAAGGCAACAATCAATTCATCTTTCAGTATTTTGATGATGGTGAAGATATTAAATTTACAGATATAGGCCACGCCACCAAGGATGACCAAAGTAAAAACGAACATGGCCAAATAAACGATAACGATTAACTTCATTAATGGTATCAGTGAACCGAAACCGAATTTACTGATGGTAACAGTCATTAAGCCAAACACACCGATCGGGGCATAACGCATGATCATGTTGGTGATTTTGAACATCACGTCTGAAACGACTTTCAGAAAATCTGAGAAAAACAGACGCTGACTATCAGGCAGCTTAGTCAAACCTAGACCAAAGAATACGCAGAAAAAGATAACTGGCAGAATTTCTCCACTACTTAATGCATCGAAGATGTTGTGTGGAATCATGTCTAAAATCATCACGACTAAGCCGTGAGGCTTATCGGCCAATTCGCCACTTTTCTGGACAAATTGAGTGACACTGCTGTGATGCAAATGTGTAATATCAATTCCGCTACCAGGTTTGAATAAATTACCAAACAGTAGACCAACACCGATGGCAACGGTGGTGACAATCTCAAAGTATAAGATTGTTTTACCACCCAATCTTCCCAAACTTTTGGAATTACCTAATCCGGCAATGCCTAGAGTCAAGGTACTGAGAATGATGGGTAATACGATCATTTTAATCAGTCGGATGAAGATATCACCCATAGGCTGAAGCACATTGACAACCCAAGAATTATAAGTTGCGTAATACGGATGAGATGGGTCAGACATTGTGTGTAGATACAAACCGGCTAAAATGCCTAGTATCAGGGCAAATAGGATTTGCCAGGCCAAATTACGGCTATATTTTTTAATTATCGATAACATAGTCGTCCTTATCATGTTTGGTGATATAGTTCTTATAAAAGACAGCATGCCACAGTCAAAAGGAATGATTAATTTTTTCCTTTTGTCTTTAAACTTAGTGTTTAAAAATGGAGAAAATGAGGATGGGTATATATAACTTGACGATTGTGACGCGCAAAACCCACCAGCGTGATATTAGCTTTTTGAGCTAAATCAATAGCATAGGTTGTAGGCGCAGAGACGGCCACGACGCAACCTATGCCGGTTAATGCTGATTTCATTACCACTTCAAAACTGGCACGACTCGACAATACCACAAAACCATGCTTCCAATCCACTTTTGTGTGCAATCCCCAGCCAATGATTTTGTCTAAAGCATTATGGCGACCCACATCTTCACGTACAGTAACAATCTCTCCGCTAAGGCTAGCCCACGCCGCTCCATGGACAGATCCAGTCAGTTTATGCAGTTTCTGATGATGGTTAAAATCGGTCAAAGCTCGTTGTATTGCTGCGAGATTGATTGCCCCCTGACGCGGTACAGGGGCTATATTTGGCTCAATCGCACTCAGGCTATCTATGCCACATAAGCCACACCCTGTTCGCCCACTCATTTGACGACGACGATTTTTTAATTGCATAAATGCAGCGGATGCCAATTCGATATTGACGACAATGCCATTAGCTTGTGAGTTAACTTCGATGGCGTATATTTGCTTCGGGTCTTGGATTATGTTTTCACTGAAGCTAAAGCCAAGGGTAAGTTCAGTTATGTCAGTGGGCGTTGCCATTAAGACGACATGGGAAACACCATTGTAAACCAGTGCAATCGGCGTTTCTGCACTGATTTGATCATTGATTTGATCCATACGCCCTTTTTCAGCCACCTGAACTGATCGCTTCTGAGCTGGCGTATAGTTCATGAATTATGTCTTACCAAAAATGGGACAAATGTACACATTTTCTAATCCTGATCTGGCTTAGGTCATAAGACGAATTTTAGAACTAAAAAGCTATTCTGGATCACAAACAGGCGCATCACCATTCGGTTGTTGTCTTGCTTTTTTTTTCGCCATTAATTCCCGATACCAACGCGGATGATGTTTTTTGGCCCATTCCTGAGTCACTACTCCTTCAACCATAGCTGGAATGGTACCCTTGATCCACAAAGCTGCGTACACATGAATAATAATGCTGACGATCAATAAGATAGCTGAGGCTGAATGAATCAATAAAGCCAGACGCACTACCCAAATAGGAAAGTAAGATGAGAAAAATTGCCGCCAAGCGATCAGCCCGCTGAGCATCAATAAGATCATGCTGACGGTCATTAGCCAGAACATGATTTTCTGACCGGCATTGTATTTACCAGTATCGCCAACTTCTCTGCCTAACAATATATGTTTGATGCCTTTAATCCACTTGATGTCTTCGCCATCCAGAAAGTTATGCTTATAATATCTGAAAAATTGAACGAAAAATCCTACAAACATAACTACACCAATAAAGGGATGTAGGATTCGCGCCAACTGTGGTGAACCGAATATATTGGTTAACCAGAAAAATGATGGATAGAAAAAGCCTAATCCTGATATGGCTAACAGAACGAATGTCCCCGCCACAACCCAGTGGTTGAAACGTTCAGATTTTTTATAACGTTGAATAAGTAACTTTTTCATTATGCATCACCTCTATCTTTGAGGATATCTCCTTCACGATCAAGCACTTCTTCTTGATCATCATCGGGGCGATTGGGACCTATGGTTATGTAGTGCAGCCAGCCAGTGAACGCAGCCGCAGCAATGCCGAAAGCAGCTATCGGCTTAAGCATACTCTTCCATAGTTTTACGGTTGTGCTGATATGAGGATTATCTGGCAATCCATGATAAAGGCTTGGTTTGTCAGCGTGATGCAACACATACATGACATGGGTTCCGCCCACACCTTGTGGATCATACAAGCCAGCTTGATCGAATCCACGTTGTTTTAAATCTTTTATTCGTTCCGCCGCCATAAATTTCATGTCCTCTTTGCTACCAAAATGAATGGCGCCGGTTGGACAGGTTTTGACGCAAGCGGGTTCCTGCCCAACTGCTACACGATCAGAACATAACGTACATTTATAAGCACGATGATCTTTTTTGGAGATGCGTGGAATATTAAAGGGACAGCCGGTAATGCAATAACCACACCCAATGCAATTTTCCTGATGAAAATCGACTATGCCGTTTTCAAACTGAACGATGGCTCCCGGAGAAGGACAAGCTTTGAGACAGCCCGGTTCGGCACAATGCATGCAGCCATCTTTACGAATCAGCCACTCTAATTTGCCATATTCTTCTGTCTCGGCAAACCGCATGACTGTCCAGCTATCCGCACTTAAATCTATTGGATTGTCATACACGCCGTGATTGGTGCCTATTTCATCGCGAATGTCATTCCATTCTGAACAGGCCGCTTGGCAGGCTTTACATCCAATACAAGTGGAAACATCAATCAATTTAGCCACTTCTATGGGTTTGCGAGCCATTGGTAAGGGGGTAAGCTGATTGGTAGCTGAACGACGTTTGATATCTAAAGATTGTAAAGACATATCTCACTCCCCTCACGCTTTTTCAATATTACATAAGAAGGTTTTGTATTCAGGTGTCTGGGTATTACAGTCACCAACAAAAGGAGTAAGGGTATTAATTAGGAATTGTTTTTTCTCGCCAACGTTTACCCAGCCACCATGGAGGGGAATTCCAATTTGATGCACAGTCTGCCCATTGATATTTAAGGGATGCAAACGTTTCGTCACCACGGCTTTGGCTTCCACCCAGCCACGTTTGGTGCTGATTTTAACTTTATCACCCTTAGCAATTCCTTTTTGCTGAGCAAGTTGTTCACTGATTTCAACAAATTGTTCTGGTTGAGCAATCATGAGCAATTTTACGGACTTGGTCCAAAACTGAAAATGTTCTGTCAGGCGATATGTTGTGCCGACACAAGGGAATTGATCTTTATGTCCAATACGGGCTTTAACGCTATCAAATAAGCGGACAGCTGGTGTGTTTAATACTTTTGGATAAAGCAGATTTTTACCAATCGGCGATTCGATCGGTTCATAAAAGGTTGGAAAGGGACCATCTACCAGTTTTTTGGTACAGAACAGGCGACCCACTCCTTCTTCATTCATGATAAATGGATTCATAGTAGTATTGGGTGCTTGATCAGCCTTGAAGTCAGCGACATCTGCTCCGATCCACTTCGAGCCATTCCATTCGATCAATACTCGTTCAGGATCCCAAGCTTTACCAGCAGGATCGCAAGAGGCTCGGTTGTAAAGGATGCGGCGATTTGCCGGCCAAGCCCATGCCCAACCGGGGGTATTACCCAATCCCGAACTGCTGTTGTCACGTCTTGCCATCTGGTTTCCGTTTTTAGTCCAGGAACCGGAGAAAATCCAACAAGCACAAGCAGTAGAGCCGTCATCTCGCAATTGTGCAAAGCCATCTAGCTGACCCCCTTTAGGAACAATGATGTTTCCATGTTCATCTTTAAGATCAGTCAGTGCCCAACCATTGGATTCCATGGCCATTTCTTCAGGCGTTGGTGAATGAGCGACTTTATACGGCCAGCTTAGATTGATGATTGGTTCGGGTACTGTTCCGCCCTCCTCCAGATACATTTGTTTGAGGCGCAGATGTAATTGAGCCAGAATTTCCAAATCTGAACGGGCTTCATCCGGTGGTTCTGCTCCGGCATAGTGCCATTGCAACCAACGTGCTGAATTAACTATTGAACCATTTTCTTCAGCAAAACAAGGAACCGGCAAGCGGAAAACGGTGGTCTGGATCTGAGACGGATCTACATTATGCGCTTCGCCATGATTTTCCCAGAATGTTGCTGTCTCGGTGTTCAAGGGGTCCATAACCACCATCCATTTAAGCTTGGAGAAAGCTTCGATGATGCGGTTGGAATCTGGAAATGACCCCATGGCATTGAAACCTTGTACTAACAGACCATGCATTTGACCCTGATACATCATTTCTGCCATTTGCATCACGTCATACATTTTGTCCCATTTGGGCAACCAGTCATAACCGAAGTCATTTTCTTTGGTGGCGTGATCACCAAAGAACCATTTAAGTAGGCTAACCATAAATTTGGGGGTATTGCCCCAATAATTGAGCTGACCTGGTCGCATTGGTTTAGGCGTTTGTACCGTAAGGTAATCAGCGAAAGTGGGATTTTTCTGCTCATTAGGTAAGCTCAGATACCCAGGCAGACTGGTTGAGAGTAAACCTAAATCTGACAAACCTTGTATATTGGAGTGTCCTCGTAGGGCGTTCACCCCTCCTCCGGCCATGCCAATGTTACCGAGAATTAACTGTATCATGGCCATGGTTCGAATATTCTGTGAAC
This sequence comes from uncultured Neisseriaceae bacterium, assembly GCA_945267035.1. Taxonomy (GTDB): domain Bacteria; phylum Pseudomonadota; class Gammaproteobacteria; order Burkholderiales; family Neisseriaceae; genus Snodgrassella. The sequence continues at coordinate 5,268 of CALYOS010000058.1, forward strand.
CATAGGTGTGCTGTGTCCAGCCTAATGCATAAAGGATTGTGCCTGTTTTATTTTTTGCTGACGTCGCGCCCAATGCCTCACACACTTTCAGAAAATCTGCAATGGGTGTACCGGTGATTTTATGCATCATTTCAGTTGTATACTGAGCATAATGTTGCTTCATCATTTGCCAGACACAACGTGGGTGCTCTAGGGTTGGATCCGTTTTGGCATAACCTTTTTCATCCAGTTCATATGTCCAACTATCATTGTTATACACGGCACCGCCTTTTGCTCCTTTAGGAGCTGCAGCAGGAGCGGGGCTGCCATTGTTCGTGGTGTAATCTGCGTGACCTGAAAATAGGCCTTCATTGAAACCAAAGCCTTCTGCTACGATGAAAGCGGCATTGGTATAATTTTTTACATAGTCCCATTGAACTTGATTATGTTCAATTAGCCAGTTAATAACCGCACCCAGAAAAGCAATGTCGGTACCAGAACGAATAGGCAGATAATGGTCTGCCACGGAAGCGGTACGGTTAAAACGCGGATCACAGACGATTAATTTGGTGCCCTTTTGTTTTTTGGCTTCAATCACCCATTTGAATCCAACCGGATGGGCTTCTGCTGCATTGCCTCCCATCACCAGAATAAAATCTGCATTTTGGATATCGGTCCAGGTATTGGTCATGGCACCACGACCAAAAGTTGCAGCTAAGGCTGAAACGGTAGGACCATGACAAACCCGTGCTTGCGAATCGGTGCCAACCAGTCCGAGCGAACGCATAAATTTTTGCGTTAAGATGCCGGTTTCATTTGAGCTGGCCGAAGCACATAACATGCCAATGCTTTCAAGACGGTTAACCGTCACACCATCAGCCGTTTTTTCGATCAGATTGGCGTCACGCTCGTCTTTAATCAAACGAGCGATACGATCAAGTGCGTCATCCCAACTGATGTTTTTCCATGTATTGGTACCCGCCTCTCTGACCTGCGGATACAGAACTCGATTTGGGCTGTTGACAAAGTCGATCAGTGAGGCACCTTTAGGACACAAGCTACCACGGCTTACCGGATGATCAGGGTCGCCTTCTATATGAAATATTTTCTTTTTGGCATTTTTAGCACCATCACCCAGACTGTACAGTAAGGTTCCGCACCCTACTGAACAATAGGTACAGTTGTTTCTGGTTTCAGTGGCGCGGAGTAATTTATATTGGCGCACTTCAGCAAATGCAGTAGCGGGTGCCATGCCTAATACCGCAAGCCCTGTAGCACTGGCTCCTGCGGCCGTTACCTTAAAAAACTGGCGTCTAGTCAGGTTCATGATGTGTCCTAATAAAACTTTATTTTTATCTAAATACGTTAATGAGTAACGTATTGATTAACTCACTGTTTATGAGAAGTTTAATTATATCGCATTATAGTCCGAGTTAAAGATATTATGTAATTTAATTTTTTAATTTAAATATAAATAATTATTTGTAAAGAAGGTCCAAATGGTTGTTTGTAGCATCTAAATGATAATTATCTGCATATAAATAATTAATTCTATTAACTACAAATACATATCAGTTACAGCCAAAGTTATGTTGGCAATTTAATCAAATATATTGGTAATCATTATCATGTGATAATGCTGTTTGGATTTTTTGTTTTAAAATATATGCTTTTATTCTGTCTCATAACCGTTATATACTTAGGTATATTTTGAGGGCGATTTCATTTAGAATTTAGCTAAGCCGGTACTAGTCTATTAAACACAATAGAATTTTAAGAAAGGGAGAAAGCCATGCGTTTACAGCTTGCTAATTTTAAAAAATTAATGATAATTTTAGGTTTTTATGCCTGTGTATCAACCGCATCTGCAGCGCAAATTACCGTGTCAGCTGCTGCCAGTTTAACCAATGCTTTTAATGATTTGGCCAAAGCTTATCAACAGCAATATCCTCATGATCAAGTGCTGTTGAATTTTGGTGCATCGGGTTCTTTATTACAACAGATTCAGAATGGTGCGCCGGTTGATGTATTTGCTTCTGCGGATCAAGAAACCATGAATCAGGCTCAGGTTAAAAAACTGGTATTGGCACAGGATCGTTTTGATTTTGTTAATAATACTCTGGTGTTAATTACCCCCAAAAAAACCACACTGAAGGTTAGCAGTCTGAAGGATTTACAACAGCCAGGCATCAAACATATTGCAATTGGTAATCCAGCCTATACACCAGCGGGTCGCTATGCCAAAGCTGCAATGCAGCAAAATCAGCTATGGACTAAGGTACAAGCAAAAATGGTCAATGTGAACAATGTCCGTCAAGCTCTGGATTATGTAGCTAACGCGGCTGCAGAAGCGGGTTTTGTGTTTGCGACTGATGCAGCACTGATGCCAGATAAAGTCACTGTGGTTACTACAGTTGCCACTTCCCAACCAATCCGTTACCCCATTGCCAGAATAGCAACAAGCAAACATCCAACTGAGGCCGCAAAATTTATTGCTTTTGTGCGCTCTGCTAAGGGACAGAAAATTCTGCAAAAATATGGTTTTCAAACCGCACATTAAAGCTTTAAATTGGTCTGTCTGAGCCAGGAGCAAAACATGGAATCAGTATGGGTAGCTTTAATGTTGTCCTTAAAAATTGCGTTTTGGGCAACCATGATCAATGTATTTTTTGGGGTGAGTTTGGGCTATTTACTGGCGCGAAAAAAACTGTGGGCAAAAGAACTGATTGATACTATTTTAACCTTACCTATGGTGATGCCACCTACTGTGTTGGGATATTATTTATTGGTGCTCATCGGTAAAAATGGTGCAATAGGTCGATGGCTAGAACAAACATTTGATATTAATCTGATCTTTACCTGGCAAGGAGCAGTCATCGCTGCTGCATTGGTCTCTTTTCCGCTGGTGTTCAAACCAGCTCGGGCAGCTTTTGAAACGTTAGATATGCAGTTGGAACAAGCTGCCAAGGTATTAGGCATCAGTAATCTGGGTATCTTTTTTCGCATCACTCTTCCTCTGGCATGGCGAGGCATTATGGCAGGAGTATTGCTGGCATTTGCACGCAGTCTGGGGGAATTTGGTGCTACGCTGATGGTGGCCGGTAGCATTCCAGGGCAAACCCAAACGTTGTCTATTGCCGTCTATGAGGCGGTGCAATCTGGCGATGACCATTTGGCTAATAGTTTGGTGTGCATTATTTCGGTGGTGTGTATTGTGTTGCTATTATTGATCAGTAAATTACTTAGCGGCAAGAAACCGCTGCAACAGCTGAAATAATCGATGTGTGTGCAAATTTATATCATCATTGAATCAATAGCGGCCAATGGATTGAGAATGGCATATATGTGGCTCAAACTCCAAACTCCATTTCAGTTGATTGGTTAAATGCAAACAAATGGTGATTTTACAGTTAAATTTAGGGGTACTAAGAAGAAAGAACGCATTTGAACAATAAACTTATTTTATGAATATATGGCTGAACCGCACTACAGCTTTCGGAAGATTGGTGACATAAATACGGTTTATTATTTGTTGATGAAAAAGAGAGCCATTATTTATTTCATGTTTTGCGCATGAAGCGAACATGGTGAGTTGGTTCTTAATTTTTTTTCGGCTAGTTAGGGTCGTTTACAGGATTAAAGAGATGGTATGTCAGCCCAAAAATTCCACTTTGTGGAACTTTTTTGAAACAAATCCCATCGTTGATCAAGGTGCACTGAGTTCTTGGATTAAAAATGAAAGATCAAAATAATCATGTTTGATGTGAATTTCCAAAAAAAAATACAGCGTATAGATGGATCGGTATTTGAGTTAAATATTAGCCTAAAAACTCAGCATGCCCGTACTGTCATCATGGGTGCATCGGGAAGTGGCAAAAGCCTGACTTTGAAAGCCATTGCCGGGCTCATGACTCCAGATAGCGGTTACATTACCATCGGTAAAGAACAGGTCTTTAACCAACACCAGCATCTTAATCTGCCTCCGCAGCAACGTAAATTAGCATATGTGTTTCAAGACTTTGCTTTATTTCCCCATTTAAATGTCCGTCAAAATATCGCCAGTGGTTTAAAACACGGACTGTTCAATCCGCAAAGACATATTCAAGCTGAAGAAGTTCGTTATTGGTTGGATGCCATGCATTTAACCAGCGTTGCCAACGAATATCCGCTCACTTTATCTGGCGGCCAACGTCAGCGCGTGGCGCTGGCTCGTGCTCTGATAACCAAACCAAGAGCTATTTTACTGGATGAGCCTTTTTCAGCCTTAGACAGTCAATTGCGTACACAGCTTCGTCAGGAATTACTGGAATGGCAACAGCAACTGGCTTTACCCATGCTGCTGATCACTCATGATGCTGCAGATGCGTCAGCTTTTGACGGCAGCATTTGGCACATGGATAATGGTCAGCTCACTTCTGCCTCTTCTAGCCCGTATTCATGAATGATTTTGATTTTGACGCTGAATTTTTGCCAACCATTAAAGGTCAGCGCATTGGTAACAGCAAACGTATAGCCCTACTAGAATATATCGCCCAATTTGGTTCTATCACTCAGGCAGCTAAAGCCGTGCCGATGAGCTATAAAGCAGCTTGGGATGCCATCGATGCTCTGAATAATCTGTCACCTCAACCCTTAGTTGTGCGCCAAACTGGCGGAAAAGGTGGCGGAAGCAGTTCGCTGACGGAATACGGACAAGCTTTTTTGCATTATTACCAGCAAATGCATCATCGGCATCAGCAATTATTCAAACAATTGCAGCAAAAAGATACAGATCATTATCAGTTATGGCAAAGAATGAATTTACATTTAAGTGCGGATAATCAATTATTGGGCAGGGTTAGTCAGATAATTAGTGGCGCAGTGAACAATGAGGTTCATTTACGCCTAAGCACCGGACAGGAACTGATCGCTGTTATCACCAAACACAGCTGTGAACAAATGCAATTGAGTACCGGTGTTGAAGCCATTGCGTTAATTCAGGCGTCAGCCATCATGCTTGCTCGTGCTACAGACAATTTTCACCTCTCTGCGCGTAATCAATTGCCAGGGCAAGTACGCGATCTGATCACCGGCAGTGTTAATGATGTCGTTATGGTCAATATAGGTGATCATCTGACCCTTTCGGCCGCCCTTACCCGTGGCAGCACTGAGCACATGCAGTTACAAATTGGCGACGATATTGTAGCCTTGATTAAGGCATCCAGTATTGTATTAGCTCGACTGGGGTAAAATACCTTTTTTACTGCTCCCATTCTTTATCCCTGAGTTTTACTCATTAATCTCTGTCTAAGATCACTCCAACAGCTCCAATGGCAGATATCTCGTTGACCAATGCTACGGAACACAACAAATGGGATATCTATCACATTTGGCAACTGATACGCTCGCTTATTCCTGAGAATGAACTCGAACTTCTTGCTAAACTGAACTTTTATAAAGAGAAAAAACCGCTTCATCTGCGAGGGGGATTTTTTATTTTATCTCATCTATTCATATTCTATTTTGATGCATCCCCAATCCTCAT
>CALYOS010000059.1 GCA_945267035.1 uncultured Neisseriaceae bacterium
CAAAATGAAAATCCTCAAAACAGAAAAATAGTCCTTGCCGTTGTAAAAAAAGATCAACACGGCGCATTTTCATTGCAGGCTAAACCATGGATCGATGTGTCGGATAGTCCAATGACTAATGCATTTTTAATGTCTGATGATATTGGAAATATAGTCACTGGGATGCCTGAACGCTATGATTTTGCGCCATATCGTTTGAGTCCGAATGTCTTAGCATTTGGAATCGGATATGTAGCCCATACTTTTTATGCCGGTGGCAGTGTGAGAAATGAAGCCATGACCCTGTTTGCAATTATTCAGGGTCAATTACGTCCGATATTTGCAGCGGATACCTATCGTTTAGCCAACTTAGCCGGAGAATGGCATGAAGATGGCACCCGTGATCGTGATATTCAAGAAAATGAATATATTATTCAAATTTTGCCCCATTCTACCAATGGAATGAAAGATTTAAAGTGGTCAGAACATGGCAAAGGTAAGAAGGACAAACCTGTTATCTATAGATGGAATGCCGCTAAAAGGAAATATGTTCAGTCTTGAGTTGGCCCAAGATTATCGCTACGTTATGGTGTTTGATTTTGCCGTTACCCATTAAAGAAAATATAGTTTAATGAATATTTGATTGTTTTTTGTTTGAATTCTTAGTTAAGGGAATGATTTATTACTTATGTGGACTAAATATGATGTCTGAAGTTACCAATTCTGATTACATTACTCATTCGGATCAATTTCGCTGCGGATTTATTGCTATTGTTGGTCGGCCGAATGTAGGTAAATCAACATTAATGAATCATTTGATTGGTCAGAAAATCAGTATTACCAGTAAAAAAGCGCAAACTACGCGGCATAAAGTAAACGGTATCTATACTGATGATGAAGCTCAGTTGATATTCGTTGATACTCCAGGTTTTCAAACTTATCATCGAAATGCACTGAATGACCGGCTAAATCAAAATGTGACTGAAGCGGTAGCGGGCGTGGATGTGATTGTATTTGTGGTTGAAGCTTTACGCTTTTCAGATGCTGATCGGGAAGTGTTGCAGAAATTGCCGCGACATATTCCAGTGGTTTTGGTCATCAATAAGGCCGATAAAGCTAAGGCCAAAGATGCAGAGGTGATGCAAAGTTTTATCAATAAAGTTAAGGAAGAATTCGCTTTTGCTAAGGTTCAGATTGTCAGTGCCAAACATGGTTTAGGTATTGCACAATTAGTGCATACGCTTAAACCGATGCTACCCGTTGGCATTCCTTTGTATCCTGCCGATATGGTTACGGATAAATCCTCTCGGTTTCTGGCGATGGAAATAGTGCGCGAAAAGCTATTTCGCTATTTGGGTGAAGAGTTACCTTACGCCATGAATGTAGAAGTTGAACAATTCGAAGAGGATGAAGGTATATACCGCATTTATATCGCTGTGTTGGTGGATAAGGATAGCCAAAAGGGGATATTGATCGGTAAAAATGGCGATAAACTGAAGAAAATTTCTACTGAAGCTCGTCTGGATATGGAAAAACTATTTGAAACTAAGGTATTTTTGAAAGTATGGGTAAAGGTAAAATCTGGCTGGGCCGACGATATACGTTTTCTACGTGAATTGGGGTTGTAAAGCTATCATTTTTCTTTTAAATCTTTAAGTTGTTGAAATTGTAATCATTCATATAGACTGTTAGAAATTTTGGAAAATACGAAGCGGATTAGCTAATATGGCTATTTCGCTTTGATATTTTTTACGAGTGCTGATTAACTCAATTTTATTGGTGCTCGCTGATTGAGATGATCAGTGATGAATTTAAACCAGCTGGACTGTGATATCTTAGGCTTATTTATTTTATGTTATGCAACATTTTGCAATTTGTTCACCAGAAGATTAGCCAGGCAGTGTGCATGGGTGATACGGTCATTGATGCAACCGCCGGTAATGGTCATGACACGGTTTTTTTAGCTCAATTGGTTGGTAGACAAGGTCGAGTATGGGCATTCGATGTTCAATCTTCTGCTTTAGCCTCAACGCAGGAAAAACTTCAACAACAAGATTTATCTGCACAAGTTAGTCTCATTCAGTCGGGACATGAGTGTATGGAAAAATATTGTCAACATGGTGTGAAAGCAATCATGTTTAATCTGGGTTATTTGCCCGGTGCAGATAAACAGTACACGACGCAAGCAGCCACCAGTCTGCAAGCCATTAAATCTGGATTAAGCTTGCTGGCAAAAAACGGTTTGATGAGCATTGTTTTATATCCCGGCCATGCACAGGGCAAAATTGAAGCTCAAACCATTGAAAATTGGGTTAGTAGTTTGCCGCAACAAGAATTTGCGGTATTACAATATCGATTTATCAACCGTGTCAATGATCCACCTTATGCGCTGCTATTGCATAAGAGGGTATAATATTACTTTAGAATAACAGTATTATTATGTTATTAATGTATTTTATAACCAGCACAAGCATAATCTGATCACCACAATTGGGGGAACAGGCTGATGAATTTTAAAAATTTCCTGGCATTAGCTGCTAGTGTATTACGCCGTTTAGATGCGGTATTACCACCATTAACCCAAGAGCCAGATTGGTCGGCCATCGCTTTTCGCTGGCAAAAAATCGGCAGTAAAGGGGTTTTAGAAAGTCTACCACGGCCTCACACTTTTGCTTTAGACCGTTTGGCGGCGGTGGACGAGCAACAACGGCAATTAGTCCGCAATACAGAACAATTTCTAGCAGGACGTCCGGCTAATAATGTTTTAATGACTGGCGCTCGGGGCACCGGTAAATCTTCACTGGTTAAGGCTCTGTTGCACCATTATGCGCCTGAAGGTTTGCGTCTGATTGAGGTGGATAAGAGTGATCTGCTGACATTACCGGCTTTGTTGCCGATGCTAAAAGCCCGTCCGGAAAAATTCATTTTGTTTTGTGACGATTTGTCGTTTGAAACCGGTGAAGACAGCTATAAAGCACTGAAAACGACGTTGGATGGTGGTTTGTCGCAACGTTGTGATAATGTACTGGTGTACGCTACCTCTAATCGGCGGCATTTGATGCCGGAATATATGACTGAAAATCTGGCTAACCCACAAGGTGACGAGGTTCATCCGCAAGAAGCGGTGGAAGAAAAAGTATCATTATCTGATCGCTTTGGATTATGGTTGAGCTTTTACCCATTTGATCAGGAAGCGTATTTACAAGCTGTACAAAACTGGCTGGAAGATGCTGGTTTAACAATGGATGACATCAGCAAAAAGGCCGCATTAAACTGGAGTCAGAGTCGGGGCAGTCGGTCTGGTCGAGTTGCCTGGCAATTTGTCTGTGATTGGGCGGGTAGAACGCCTGAACAACGAATAACTGACTAGATATTTGCGGCAGCAATGCCTAGATTTCTCACTTAATCATTCTTTTGTTTTTTGTACAAACTAACGTAATCAGTTATTCAGATTTAATATAGATCATGAATGGGCGAAACCGGTTAATGATCGAATAGATCCGTTTGCTGCTGATCCGGCAATACTTGAACATTTTTTTCACCCTGCGCAAAACGAATATGTAAATGTTGACCCAGTTTGAGCTTGCTGCCGTCACGAATCACATGCCCTCGTTGATCTGAAACAACGCTATAGCCTCGAGCCAAAATATTTAAGGGAGACATAGCCGCTAACACCAGGCTTTGTTGTTGTAAATTTTGCTGGGCATGGGTGAATAATTTATTCCAGCTTTGCTGCAATTGAATGTTTTTTTGCTGCAAATATTGCCTTGCATAGGCTGTTTGCGGTTGAGATGCCTGTAATGCTCGTTGCAGCCCGTTTAAATTTTGTTGTTGCTGTTTTATCTGTCTGACTACGCTTATTTGTAGTTGATGTTGTATCTCGAGTAATTGCTGCCGTTGTTGCTGCAAGTTTTGTTGTGGATGTTTTAATTGCCGAGCCAGCCAATCCAGTTTTTGGGAGGCATCATAGTAGTGTTGCTGCAAAAATTGAATTAAGCGAGCTTGCCATTGTTTGACTTGCTGGCGCAAATGATTCAGGTCTGGGCTAACCATTTCTGCCGCTGCCGTGGGGGTAGGCGCACGAACATCAGCAGCAAAATCTGTTAAGGTAAAGTCGGTTTCATGACCCACTCCGCTGATGGTTGGAATTTCACTGTTGGCCACAGCCCGCACCACGATTTCTTCATTATATGACCACAAATCTTCGATGCTGCCACCTCCGCGGCAAATGATCAGCACATCAGCCTGTTTATGTTGGTTAGCCGCTGCTATAGCGGCGGCGATTTGGTGCTCACTGCCAGCACCTTGCACAGCGGTAGGGTAAACAATCACCCTGATACCACTATGACGACGGCGCAGGGTGGTGACCACATCACGTAATGCTGCGGCAGCCAGACTGGTAACGATACCGACCACTTTCGGTGAAGCCGGTAATATGCGTTTGCGTTCTGCAGCAAATACCCCTTCGGCAGTCAACTGTTGTTTTAACCGTTCATAAGCTTCATATAACTGTCCTAAACCTTTGTGACGTACAGCATTGACGGTAATCTGAAATTCACCTCTGGCTTCATAGATACTGATTTTACCCGCCACCTCTAAGTGATCACCTTCTTGCAAAGGACGACTCAGTTGTTGCGCCACGCCTTTGAATAAAACACATCTGACTTGCGCGCGCGCATCTTTAAGGGAAAAATAATAATGGCCACTTGCCGCACGGGTTAGATTAGAAACTTCTCCACCAACCCATAGGCCAACTAAATGGCTTTCTAATAGTTGACGGGCACAAGCATTGAGTTCAGAAACGGTTAAGGCGGTGGAATCAAAGAGGGTAGACATAAGCACATGGTATTTTACACAGTCAGATAGGGATTATTATACGTGGTTTTCAACCCAGATTCAGGTATTCATAATGGACATGGTATAGTTGTGATATGTAGGAGTAATCGAATATTAGCATGGCAGCAATGACACAAATTATCGAGCAGCATTGGCACAAGCAAAATCAGTTGCTCAGCATCATTTTATGGCCCTTGGCGCGCATTTTTCAGTTGGTTAGCGCCATAAGACGGAAAATGTATCAATATGGCTGGCTAAAAGCAGCTTGTTTACCTTGTCCGGTAGTGGTGATGGGAAATATTCATGTAGGTGGAGTGGGCAAAACGCCGCTCGTGGCAGCATTGGTTCGATCGTTACAGCATCAAAATATTCAAGTCGGCGTGATTAGCCGCGGCTATGGTCGAGTAAGCAAAGAAACTATTGTGATTGATGCGCAAACCCCTGTTGCGTCTGCCGGAGATGAACCATTGATGCTATACCGACAGCTCAATATACCGATTGCTGTGGCCACTACTCGTTTAGCCGCCGGACAAGCTTTGTTAGCGCATTATCCTCAGTTACAGGTTTTGATTAGCGATGATGGCTTGCAACACTATGCATTAAAGCGTGATCTGGAAATAGTGGTCATTCCAGCCACTGATGTGGGAAAAAAACTGGATTTGTTACCCAACGGACCGCTACGAGAGCCATTGTCCCGCTTGCAATCGGCAGATGGAATTTTATTTTCACAAGGCGATGCAGAATTGATGCAAAATACTCAAGTTAAAAATTGGACTAGCGGTAAATGGCATGGTTACAGCACTTTAACTTATGGGCAATTTTATCGCCTTAATCAGCCTCAACATCGGGCAGTTGCTGCCGATTTTGCCAGCAAGCGCTGTGCTGCAATAGCCGCAATAGGTAGACCAGAGCGTTTTTTTCAAGCACTCACTCATTTGGGTATAGAACTATGTGCTACGGTAAAACTGGCTGATCACGCCGCTATTGCAATTGCTGACTGGCCAGATGCAGATGTGGTCTTTATCACTGAAAAAGACGCCGTTAAGCTGACTGAACCATTACCGCAAGAAGTTTGGGTTTTACCATTACAGGCTGAAATTTTTCCCAATCTGGGCGAATGGATTGGACAACGTTTAAAATTAATCTGATTAGTATGGCTAAAATATGACTAAACTTGGCCACGTTCCAGGTTTAATGGTGAAAATAGATGTCTTGTTACACGTCTAGATGATAAAATTAGCCTTTATTTTGACGCATGGCGCTGCCAATATAACATTAGCATTCAGACGTGCTGAATCATTGCAGAGGTGGCAAAAAAGGATATTATGTTTGTAAACCATCTGCGATGGCTAGAAGGAATCAACATGAAGCAACAATATTTGGATATTTTGGTGTGCCCGCAATGCGGTGGGAAGCTGGAATGGCATGCGCCACAGCAGGAGCTGTGGTGTCGCTCTTCACGTTTGGCTTATCCGGTTAAAGATGGCATCCCTTATATGCTGGTTAATGAAGCCCGTGCGCTAACTGATGAGGAATATGCAACAGTATGACCGATTTTGTTGTTTTGATTCCGGCGCGGCTATCTTCTACGCGCCTGCCCAATAAAGCATTGGCGGATATTCATGGCAAGCCAATGGTGGTTCGGGTGGCGGAACGCGCAGCTTTAAGCCAGGCCAGTCGTGTCGTGGTGGCCACTGATCACGCGGACATTCTCTCCGCCTGTCAGCAACAGGGTGTTGAGGCGGTGTTAACCAGCAATGAGCATCAAAGTGGCACCCATCGTCTGGCAGAAGCCGCGGCTATATTAAATTTATCCGCAGAAACCTGCGTGATCAATGTGCAGGGTGATGAACCTTTGATTGAACCCGAATTGATTAATGCAGTGGCTCAACAGTTGCAACACAGCAATGCACCGATGGCAACCGCGGCGCATCGATTAACTGACTATGCCGATTTTATCGATGCCAATTGCGTTAAAGTTGTACTCAATAAAAATCAGCATGCGATTTATTTTAGTCGCGCGCCGATACCATGGCCACGAGATTTAATGCATTCAGGTCAACAAATCATTCCGGCTAGCATGCCAGTTTATCGCCATATCGGAATTTATGGTTATCGGGTGGAGTTTTTACGCCAGTATATCAATTTGGCTGCTTCACCATTAGAACAGATTGAATCTTTGGAACAATTGCGCGTTTTATGGCACGGTTATGATATCGCAGTACAAATTACTGCTCATGCGCCCGCTGCTGGGGTAGACACCGCTGCTGATCTGGAGCGTGTCATTGCCAATTGGACAAATTAAGTGTTACCGTCTGATTTCTAGATTGAATATCTTTAGCAATTTTTTTCAGGAAAACAAATGAAGATCTTATTATTAGGGGCTCCCGGTGCCGGAAAAGGTACGCAAGCGCAATTTATTACTGCCGCACTGAATATTCCGCAAATTTCTACTGGTGATATGCTGCGTGCAGCGGTAAAAGCGGGGACGCCGCTGGGGTTGGAAGCCAAAAAAATTATGGATGCAGGTGGGCTAGTACGTGACGATATTATTATTGGTTTAGTCAAAGAACGTATTGCTGAACCTGATTGTGCTCATGGCTTTTTATTTGATGGCTTTCCTCGCACCTTGGCTCAGGCTGAAGCGATGGAAAAAGCTGGGGTTCACTTGGATGCAGTCATTGAAATTGCCGTTCCAGACGAAGTCATTATTGAACGAATGTCTGGTCGTCGCGTTCATCTGCCTTCTGGTCGGACTTATCATATTGTTTATCATCCACCTAAAGTTAGTGGCAAAGATGATGAAACAGGTGAAGATCTGATTCAACGTGATGATGATCAGGAAGAAACCGTTAAAAAACGTCTTCAGGTATATCATGAGCAAACAGAAGTCTTAATCGATTTTTATGATCATCAGCAAGGTGATCATGCACCGCAGTATATTAAAGTAGATGGTACACAACCGGTAGAAACGGTGAAAACCCAAATATTAGCTGCGCTAAAATTGTAAAACCCATTAAGCTGCCAGTCATTAAATGTGAAATGGCAGCTTTTTTATTTTAGTTTTTGCTCATTGCCTGTGTCAGCTAATCGATAATCAAGGTTATCTAAGTGATCACAGTAGTCATAATTGGAGAGAGTACCAAATGAGTTATGCCAAAACAGCTGTGACTGCAGTTTTGTTGTTCATGTGTGCCTTTGCCTTTGCCCGCAAAGACGATTCTTATAATCAACATTATATTGGTCCGGATGAAGATGCACCGTGGGAAGAGAACGCCTTGCCTTTGCCAGCCTACCCACAGGGAAACGAGAAATGGGTTGATATTTATGTCAGTCAGACCTACAAAGGACATCCCAAACTAATGCTGGATAATATTGTGATCAACACTGATAAAACAGTACACTTTATTTTGAATCAGCAATCTGATCAGGGCATCAATAATTTAACTGCCGAGGCGATGCATTGCCAAAGTCGCAGCAGTAAAATTCTTGCTTATGGCGATGACGTGAATAAACGCTGGATTCAACCCAGAAACAGCCAATGGAAAGTGATCGGTACCACCTTAAATCAACTGGATAAAGTTCGTTCCGTGTTATATCAGACTTTCTGCGAAGACGGGCTGCCGATGAATCAGAAAGAGTTGATAGAACGTATCAATACGCGCGCAATGCGCTAAAAGGAAAATGCCATGAGCTGGCTAAGCGATATTCACATCTGGTGGCTGCTACTCATTGGCTTCGCAGCCGGCTTGATGGATGCCGCAGTGGGAGGCGGAGGCTTATTACAAATACCTGGTTTGTTTGGGGCTCTACCAGCAAATACCGCTGTTCCTGCTGTCATGGGGGTGAATAAATTCGCCTCAGCCAGTGGCACCTTCGTTGCCGCCATACAATACACGAGAAGAATACCCGTACCATGGGCAATGTTGTTGCCGGCCGCTGCGCTGGCTTTTGTCTGTTCCTATCTGGGATCGCATGTGGTGGTTTATCTGCCAACAGCATGGTTGAAGCCTGCCATTCTGGTCATTTTGGTTTTAATGGCGGGGTATACCTTTCTAAAAAAGGATTTAGGGCAGATTCAGCGTTCGACTCATTTGAGTCGGCGGGAACATGGGCTGGGTTTATTGATGGGTGCCTTGATCGGTTTTTATGATGGTGTTTTTGGTCCTGGTACTGGCAGCCTGTTGTCATTTATTTTTGTGCGTTTCTTTGCTTTTGATTTTATCACCGCAACCGCTTCATCAAAGATCATTAATTTGACCACCAATTTAGCGGCTTTGGTTTTCTTTATTCCAAATCATTTCGTCATCTGGCAATGGGCGATTCCGCTGGCAGTGGCTAATTTATGTGGCGGCATCGTAGGAGCACGCTTAGCGATGCGTGGCGGTAGCAAATTACTGCGTCAAGGATTTATCATCCTGTTGTGCATCATGATTGGCAAATTTGGCTGGGATTTACTCTATTAAGAGCTAGAAGATAGCCTAAAACTTTAAAAGAAAATAGCATTCTGATTCTGGATTACACAATCTAATGACTAGCCAATAAAAAAGTTAGTTCAAATTGCCAAACTGAATTCTAAGTTGGTTTCATCCTGATTGATTTGTCTCGTTGGTTAAGTACGGGTTATACATTAAATTTTTTGTTGTCTTTTGTGGTGAAAAAATTGTTGTAACAATTGCTGGCTTTCCTCAGCCATCACCCCACCCAATATGGCAGTATGGCTGTTGAGCTGTCGATTTGAAAATAAATCAATCACACTTCCAGCCGCACCAGTTTTGGGTTCTCGAGCGCCATAAATCACTCTATGTACTCGAGCCTGAATCAAAGCGC
Organism: uncultured Neisseriaceae bacterium; assembly: GCA_945267035.1. Classification (GTDB taxonomy): domain Bacteria; phylum Pseudomonadota; class Gammaproteobacteria; order Burkholderiales; family Neisseriaceae; genus Snodgrassella. Next base: position 9,646 of record CALYOS010000059.1, read on the forward strand.
TAGCACACATGGCACAAGGCTCAAGAGTCACGTAGACGTCACACTCCTGTAAACGATAGTTCCTTTGTTTTTGGCTTGCTTCTGTCAGTGCCTGAATTTCCGCGTGATAACTCACATTATGATCAGTGATACAACGATTGTAGCCTAAACCAATAATATTATTTTTATAAACAACTACCGCGCCAACAGGTACTTCACCCAATAACTGAGCCTGATGCGCTGCCATTAATGCATGACGCATCCAGGATTCCATGTTTTCTTTTGCAGGAAATATCGCTACTGGCGGATGTTGTTTGAGTTGTTGTCGCCAATATTCTTTCTCTTTTGTGCCTATGCTTTGAACGCTACAGTTTTCTACTAGCGCAATCAATTGCCATAATACTCTTTCAGTAGTACCTGTACTCATATTTCGCAGCTGTAAAAAAGTTGTAATCGGGCCACGGCGCTGCAAATCTTCCACATTATGTATATCAAGTTGCTTTAAAATAGTAATCGTTTTATGTGGTAATGGGGGCGTGGTCATTAAAGTATTCATAAGTCAAAACAAAATTAAGGTACTTTATCCTACTATAAATCAATTTGGTTCTAGTGCATAAATGATGCCTCATTATTTTAAATTAACATTATGTTTGAATAAAAATCGAACGATATCACATTAAATATTCATCCTTATATTTAACAGCAGGATATTGAAAAAGTTGTTTTCTAATTTCAGGTAAAACTTTTAAGTTTTGATTTCTTGTTAGGAAACTGAAGTTTTTTTTAGTTATTCAACTGTCTTTGTTCATTGACGGCCTGAGCTATGGCTGCTAGATGAATTTCATCGCTGTGATCCTCATGTTTTTCAGGAATAATCCCAAGCTTTTGGAAAAGAGCCTGATCCTTTTCTACCTGAGGATTTGCAGTGGTTAATAACCTGTCACCATAAAATAATGAATTAGCGCCGGCTAAAAATGCCAGAGCTTGAGTTTGTTCATTCATCTTTTCCCGTCCAGCGGATAAGCGAACATGGG
>CALYOS010000060.1 GCA_945267035.1 uncultured Neisseriaceae bacterium
TTCAGCTGGGATTTACCCACGAATATTTATGTAAATATTCACTTACTCGACAGTTAATCTGCCGATGCGTCCAATTATTTAGGACGTTTTGCACCGTATTTAGAACGGGACTGTTTGCGGTCTTTAACACCAGCGGTGTCCAAAGAACCACGTACAGTGTGATAACGCACACCTGGCAAGTCTTTTACACGACCGCCACGGATCAGCACTACGCTGTGTTCCTGCAAGTTGTGGCCTTCACCGCCGATGTATGAAATCACTTCATAACCATTAGTCAGGCGCACTTTGCACACTTTACGCAAAGCTGAGTTAGGTTTTTTAGGAGTGGTTGTGTATACACGAGTGCACACACCACGTTTTTGAGGGCAAGCCTCCAGAGCAGGTACTTTGTTGACGTAAACTGGAGCCTTACGTCCTTTGCGTACCAATTGGTTGATAGTAGGCATATTTTCTCTTTTCCTGTTGAGTCAATACATGCCGACACCATGCCGGCAAAGTGTTCAATTCTAGCACCTTGAGATATATTCAGTCAAGATGATTAATCTTTTAAGTGTCTATAATATATATGTTTCGATACACAAAATTAAAAACCGCTGAAATGGATTCAGCGGTTTGTTCAGTCTATTTAATCAGATTTAAATTTTATTCACTCTGATCAACTGTTTCAGCAGCAACTTGCTCCTGCCATTTCTGGCGACGGCTGCGGTGGTAAGTTAGACCGGTACCTGCAGGAATCAGACGACCTACAATCACGTTTTCTTTCAGACCACGCAAGTCATCACGTTTACCCATGATGGCTGCTTCGGTTAACACGCGCGTGGTTTCCTGGAAGGAAGCCGCAGAGATAAAGGAGTCGGTAGACAATGATGCTTTGGTAATACCCAACAATACGTTATCAAAACGCACCGGTTCTTTACCTTCTGCCAACAATTTTTCGTTGGCGATCATCACGTCACCACGTTCAACCTGCTCACCGGTAATGAAGTGGCTATCACCGGCATCAGCGATGTTCACTCGACGCAGCATCTGGCGAATAATCACTTCGATGTGTTTGTCGGAAATCTTCACACCCTGCAGTCGATACACTTCCTGTACTTCCTGCACGATGTAGCGCGCCAGCGCTTCAATACCCTGCAAGCGCAGAATATCGTGTGGATCTACCGCACCATCAACAATGACTTCACCACGATTCACCACTTGACCATCGTGTACCAACACCTGTTTTTCTTTGGAAATCAGGGTTTCGTACGCCACACCATCTGCATCGGTGATGATCAGACGCTGTTTACCTTTGGTTTCTTTACCAAAGGATACGGTACCAGTTACCTCAGCCAGCATACCCACATCTTTCGGGGTGCGTGCTTCAAACAACTCAGCTACACGTGGCAAACCACCGGTAATATCACGGGTTTTAGATGAAGCCTGAGGAATACGTGCCAGCACATCACCTTTACCCACTTCCTGCCCTTCGCGCACGGTAATCACCGCACCCACTGGGAAGGCCATGGAAACGGCGGTTTCGCTACCGGCCATGCGAATTTCTTCGCCTTTGTCATCCAAAAGCTTAACGGTTGGACGCAATAGCTTAGACTGGGTAGAGGAGCGACGTTTACCATCGATCACCACCAGCGTAGACAAACCAGTCACATCATCGGTCTGTTTCGCTACAGTCACGCCTTCTTCGATGTTTTCGAAGCGTACACGACCGGCAAATTCGGTGATCATCGGACGGGTATGCGGATCCCATGTAGCCAGAGTCTGACCAGCTTTAACTATGCCACCATCTTTGACCTGCAAGAGTGCACCGTAAGGCACTTTATGGCGTTCACGCTCACGACCGATATCGTCATGAATCACGATTTCAGATGAGCGACCAATAACAACCAATTCACCTTTATTGTTGGCTACGTAGCGCATCTGGCTGGAGAAGCGTACGGTACCGCCGGATTTGGCTTCAACCTGACTGGCTGCAGCAGCTCGAGACGCCGCACCACCAATGTGGAAGGTACGCATGGTCAGCTGGGTACCCGGTTCACCAATGGATTGCGCCGCAATCACACCGACAGATTCACCAGCATTCACAAGTTTACCGCGCGCCAGATCTCGTCCATAACATTTGGCACACAAGCCATGGCGAGTTTTACAGGTAATCGGTGTGCGTACTTTAACTTCATCGACACCGGAATTATCGATTAAATCAACCAGACTTTCGTTTAACAAGGTTCCAGCATCAACCAATGTTTCGCCGCTGGTTGGATCCACCACATCTTCGGCAGTGACGCGACCCAGAACGCGGTCACGCAGGGATTCGATAATATCACCACCCTGTACCACAGCTTTCATCACGAAACCATCATTGGTACCGCAATCATCTTCAACCACCACCAAGTCTTGAGTCACGTCGACCAGACGGCGAGTCAGATAACCAGAGTTCGCGGTTTTCAGCGCCGTATCGGCCAGACCCTTACGCGCACCGTGGGTAGAAATAAAGTACTGTAATACGGTCAAGCCTTCGCGGAAGTTGGAAGTAATCGGCGTTTCAATAATGGAACCATCTGGTTTCGCCATCAAACCACGCATACCAGATAGCTGTTTAATCTGCGCCGCAGAACCACGGGCACCAGAGTCAGCCATCATGTAGATGGAGTTGAAGGATTCCTGATCAACCAAATTGCCGTCACGGTCAACCACTTTCTGGGTAGACAGATTATCCATCATCGCTTTGGCGATCTTATCACCGGTACGACCCCAGATATCGACAACTTTGTTGTAACGTTCGCCGTTGGTAACCAAACCCTGACGGTACTGGTCTTCAATCTCTTTCACTTCGGCATTGGCTTCAGCCAGCAACTGTGGTTTGCTTTCTGGCACCAGCATGTCATCTACACAGATGGAGATACCAGCACGAGTAGAGAACGCATAACCGGTATACATCAGATGGTCAGCAAAGATGACGGTATCGCGCAAGCCACAACGACGGAACGAAGCATTAATCAGCTTAGAAATTTCTTTTTTCTTCAGCGTTTTGTTAATGTGTTCGAACGACAGGCCTTTAGGCAAAATTTCTGACAGCAACGCACGACCAACGGTGGTTTCGTAGCGATTTACCACGGGCACAAACTCATCCTGACCGTTTTTCACCCATTCGCGCAGACGCACGGTAATTTTGGTACCGAGCTCAACCTGACGGGTCTGATAAGCACGATGAACTTCTTTCACATCGGCAAACAGACTACCTTCACCTTTGCCGTTAATTTTGTCGCGGGTCATGTAGTACAGACCCAAGACGATATCCTGTGACGGTACAATAATCGGATCACCATTGGCTGGTGACAACACGTTATTAGAAGCCAGCATCAGAGTGCGTGCTTCCATTTGCGCTTCCAGACTCAATGGTACGTGTACCGCCATCTGGTCACCGTCAAAGTCAGCATTGAACGCAGTACAAACCAATGGGTGCAGCTGAATCGCTTTACCTTCAATCAGAATCGGTTCAAACGCCTGAATACCCAGACGGTGCAAGGTTGGTGCACGGTTAAGCAATATTGGATGTTCACGAATCACATCTTCGAGAATATCCCATACAATCGGTTCTTCCTGTTCCACCATCTTTTTGGCTTTTTTGATGGTGGTGACAGTTGGGTCAAGTTGTTCCAGTTTGTGGAAAATAAATGGTTTGAACAGTTCCAAAGCCATTTTTTTCGGCAGACCACACTGGTGTAGACGCAGGTAGGGTCCCACGGTAATCACCGAACGACCGGAATAATCCACACGCTTACCCAGCAAGTTTTGACGGAAACGACCGCCCTTACCTTTAATCATGTCGGCCAGTGATTTCAACGGACGCTTATTGGCCCCGGTCATGGCTTTACCACGACGACCATTATCCAATAGTGAATCAACCGCTTCTTGCAGCATACGTTTTTCATTGCGTACGATGATGTCTGGTGCACGCAATTCAAGCAAGCGTTTCAAACGGTTATTACGGTTGATGACACGACGATACAGATCATTCAAGTCAGAAGTAGCAAAACGACCACCATCCAGCGGTACCAGCGGACGCAGATCCGGTGGCAATACTGGCAACACGTCCATAATCATCCATTCCAGCTTCATGCCGGAACGTTGGAAGGCTTCCAGTACTTTTAAACGTTTCGCAATTTTCTTGATTTTGGTATCGGAGCTGGTGGAATCCAATTCCTGCCGTAATACCGTCACTTCATGCGCAATATCCATAGCGCGCAATAGGTCGCGAATACCTTCAGCACCCATTTTGGCTTCGAAATCACCGCCAAACTCTTCATATTTGCTGATGTACTCTTCTTCGCTGAGCAGTTGACGCGGCTGCAATGAAGTCAAGCCTGGGTCTGTAACCACATAAGCTTCAAAATACAGAATGCGTTCAATATCGCGCAATGTCATATCCAGCACCATACCCAAGCGGGATGGCAACGATTTCAGAAACCAGATATGCGCTACGGGTGCGGCCAATTCAATATGCCCCATGCGTTCGCGACGCACTTTGGACAAGGTTACTTCCACACCACATTTTTCACAGGTTACCCCACGAAATTTCAGGCGTTTGTATTTACCACACAAGCATTCATAATCTTTGATCGGGCCGAAAATTTTGGCACAGAAGAGACCATCACGTTCTGGCTTGAACGTACGGTAGTTAATCGTTTCCGGCTTTTTCACTTCACCGTACGACCAAGAACGAATGGTATCCGGCGATGCAATGCCGATTTTGATCGCGTCAAATTCTTCTTCGGCACTGGCATTTTGCAGCGGATTAAATAAGTCTGATAAAGCTTTCATATTTGCTCCTGACGATGCCGCATGCAGTAGCAGCTACTGCATGCGACCGGTGTCGGTTAATAACGTTCCAAATCCATATCCAAGCCCAAAGAGCGAATTTCTTTCAACAATACATTGAAAGATTCCGGCATACCGGCATCGATTTTGTATTCGCCTTTAACAATGTTTTCGTACATTTTGGTGCGACCGTTCACGTCATCTGATTTCACAGTCAACATTTCCTGCAAGGTATAAGCAGCACCATAAGCTTCCAGTGCCCACACCTCCATCTCACCAAAACGCTGACCACCAAACTGAGCTTTACCACCCAGCGGCTGTTGTGTCACCAGACTGTACGGACCAGTTGAACGGGCATGCATTTTTTCATCCACCAAATGGTGCAGTTTGAGGTAATGCATCACACCCACGGTGACCTTACGGTCAAAAGCTTCACCAGTACGACCATCATACAGGGTCATCTGCGTACGGGTATCGTTAAAGCCCAGTTTCTGGATTTCCGGATCGTCTTCAGGATAGGCCAGTGCCAGCATGTTTTTGATTTCGGATTCTTCCGCACCATCAAATACAGGGGTGGCAACAGTCATCCCTTTACGCAGATGTTGAGCCAGATTGATGATTTCTTCATCATTAAACTGAGACAAATCTTCTTTCTTACCACTGCTGTTGTATACCTTCTCAAGGAAAGCACGAACTTCATCAGCAGCACGTTTTTCGGTCAGCATGCGGTCGATGCGTTCACCAATACCTTTGGCAGCCCAACCTAAATGCACTTCCAGAATCTGACCAATATTCATACGGCTTGGTACACCCAGCGGATTCAGTACAATATCCACGGAACGGCCGTCAGCCATATACGGCATGTCTTCAACTGGCAGAATGCGAGATACCACACCTTTATTACCGTGACGACCGGCCATTTTGTCACCGGCTTTTAGGCGGCGTTTAATGGCGATAAAGACTTTAACCATCTTCTGTACGCCCGGCTGCAGTTCATCGCCCTGAGTCAGTTTTTTCTTCTTGATTTCGTACTGAGCGTCTGATTCTTCATGTTTAGCTTGTAAACTTTCTTTAATCAGTTCAACCTGTTTAGCAATACTTTCATCACTCAGGCGAATATCAAACCATTCATGGCGACTTGGCAACGAAGCAAGATACTCTTTAGTGACTTCGGCACCTTTGGCCAGTTTTAATGGACCACCGTTTACTTTCTGACCCAAAATCAAGCGTTCAATACGATCAAATGCATCGTCATTGAAAATACGCAACTGGTCAGTCAGGTTTTGACGATAGCGTTTGAGCTCAGCTTCAATAATGGCTTTGGCGCGTTTATCGCGTTCAATACCTTCACGGGTAAATACCTGTACGTCAATCACGGTACCGCTCATGCCGGTAGGCATACGTAAAGAAGTATCTTTTACATCGCTGGCTTTTTCACCAAAAATAGCGCGTAACAGTTTTTCTTCTGGCGTTAGCTGAGTTTCACCTTTAGGTGTCACTTTGCCCACCAACACGTCACCAGCTTCAACTTCAGCACCGATGTATACAATACCGGATTCATCCAAACGGTTTTGCATGCGCTCAGACAGATTCGGAATATCGCGGGTAATTTCTTCCGCCCCCAGTTTGGTGTCACGTGATACCACATTCAATTCTTCAATGTGAATAGAGGTATAACGATCACCGGCAACCACCCGTTCTGAGATCAGAATCGAGTCTTCATAGTTGTAACCATTCCATGGCATAAACGCGATGGTCATGTTCTGACCCAGTGCCAATTCACCTAAATCGGTTGACGCACCATCAGCAATCACGTCACCACGGGCGATCACGTCACCTTTTTGCACGGCTGGACGCTGATTGATGTTGGTTGACTGGTTCGAACGGGTGAATTTCACTAAATTGTAAATATCCACACCCACTTCACCAGCGGTGGCTTCATCGTCGTTAACGCGTACCACCACACGATTGGCATCAACGTATTCAACGATACCACCACGACTAGCAGCAATGGCAGTTGCACTGTCAATCGCAACAGAGCGCTCAATGCCGGTACCCACCAGTGGTTTTTCTGCCCGCAGACAAGGAACTGCCTGACGTTGCATGTTGGCACCCATCAAGGCACGGTTCGCATCATCGTGCTCCAGGAATGGAATCAATGAAGCGGCCACGGAAACCACCTGCCCTGTCGCCACGTCCATATATTGCACGCGGTCAGGGGTGGCCATAATGGTTTCACCTTTTTCACGACAGGTAACCAGATCACCAATAATGCGACCTTCATTATCTAAATCAGCATTGGCCTGAGCAATAACAAAACGACCTTCTTCGATAGCAGACAGGTAGTCAATATCATTGGTTACTTTACCATCCACAACACGGCGGTAAGGGGTTTCCAAGAAACCGTATTTATTGGTACGCGCATAAACAGCCAGAGAGTTAATCAAGCCAATGTTCGGACCTTCCGGTGTTTCAATCGGACACACGCGGCCATAATGGGTTGGATGTACGTCACGTACTTCAAAGCCGGCACGTTCACGCGTCAGACCACCCGGACCCAGCGCAGAAACACGACGCTTATGCGTAATTTCAGACAGTGGATTGGTCTGATCCATAAACTGGGATAACTGACTGGATCCAAAAAATTCTTTAATCGCAGCAGATACAGGCTTAGCGTTAATCAAATCATGCGGCATCAGATTTTCGGATTCAGCCTGATTCAAACGCTCTTTTACAGCTCGTTCTACACGTGACAGACCACTGCGGAACTGATTTTCAGCCAGCTCGCCTACGGAGCGCACACGACGATTACCCAGATGATCGATATCATCGACTTCACCATGACCATTGCGCAGTTCAACCAACGTGGCAATAACAGACACGATATCTGGAATAGTCAGAACATTGTTGCCTTCTTTATCAGCATCGGCAAAGGTTTGCGTCATCAGACGACCATACCAAGATTCCAACTGTGCTTCCAATAGTTTCTGCTGATAAGTGCGAGTATTGAATTTCATCCGACCAACACGAGACAGATCATAACTGTCTTCATTGAAGAATAAGCGGTTAAATAACGCTTCAACAGCATCTTCAGTTGGTGGTTCACCCGGACGCATCATGCGATAAATGGCAATGCGTGCAGCCTGCTGCCCATCGGTTTCATCGGTGCGCAGTGTATTGGAAACATAGCCACCCTGATCCAGATCGTTGATATAGAGGGTAGAAATTTCTTTAATTCCCTGAATATCAAACTGAGCCAGTAATTCTTCGGTGATTTCATCATTGGTTTTTGCCAGAATCTCACCTGTATCAGGCACGACAACATCAGTGGCCAGTACTTTACCAATCAAACTTTCAGGTTCAACTTCCAACCATTTAATATCGGCAGCAACGATATCACGTATGTTTTTAGCATTGATGCGTTTACCCTTTTGCACCAATACCTTGCCGTCTTTATCCATCAAATCGTATTTGGCCGTTTCGCCTTTCAGACGAGATGGAATCAGATTGGTATGCACGCCATCTTTAGACAAATAGTAACTTTCACGGTCATAGAACATATCCAAAATCTGTTCAGGCGTGAAACCCAATGCTTTCAATAAAATCGTTACCGGCATCTTACGACGACGGTCAATACGGAAATACAGCAGGTCTTTTGGATCGAATTCAAAATCTAACCATGAACCACGGTAAGGAATAATTCGAGCTGAGAACAGTAGTTTGCCTGATGAGTGTGATTTACCACGGTCATGCTCAAAGAATACGCCGGGCGACCGGTGCAACTGAGACACAATTACGCGTTCTGTACCATTGATGATGAACGAGCCACTCGGTGTCATCAAAGGTATTTCACCCATGTACACTTCGTTTTCTCGAACTTCTTTAACCACATTAGGCTTGGATGACTCTTTGTCCAAAATAACCAGCCGGATGCGCGCACGTAATGGTGCGGCATAGGTAATACCACGTAACTGACATTCTGGAATATCAAACAGTGGCTCACCTAAGACATAGTGAGTAAATTCAAGACGAGCGTAACCATTATGACTAATAATTGGAAAAATAGATTGGAAAGCTGCCTGAAGACCAATATCCGCACGTTGGTCAAAAGGGGTCTCCATTTGCAAAAACTGCGAATAAGAATCCAACTGGGTAGCCAACAGAAACGGTACTTCCAACACATTGGCACGCTTGGCAAAGCTTTTGCGGATGCGTTTTTTTTCAGTAAAAGAGTAGGACATGGACAGTCTCCAAAAGGGAGGTTTGGCAAGTAAGGTTTTATAAGTATTTAAAATACGACCAAATCAGCTAAAATTAATAAAGCAAAATTTGGTAAAATATCGGCATTTATGTAAATATTTATAAAAATTCACTCTATATAGACAAGCGAAAGCAGGCTGGTAGCCTAAGCTACCAGCCTGTAAAACGCAACTGAGATTACTTAATTTCTACAGATGCGCCAGCTTCTTCCAGCTGTTTCTTGATGTCGTCAGCTTCAGCCTGTGAAACACCTTCTTTAAGGGTTTTAGGTGCGCCGTCAACCAAGTCTTTAGCTTCTTTCAGACCTAAGCCAGTGATGGCACGAACCACTTTGATCACGCCAACTTTTTGTGCACCGGCAGAAGCCAATACTACGTCAAATTCGGTTTTTTCTGCAGCAGCAGATGCACCGCCGGCAGCAGCACCACCAGCCACAGCCAATGCAGCTGCAGACACGCCAAATTTTTCTTCAAAAGCTTTAACCAGATCGTTTAATTCCATAACGGTCAAGTTACCTACTGCTTCTAAGATGTCTTCTTTAGTAATAGCCATGCTATTAAACTCCAATATTTAAGAATGAAAATTTATATTTAAATAGAATAAAAATTATGCAGCTTCTTCACCGGCTTTTTTCTCAGCCAATGCAGCCAATGCACGAGCGAAACCTGAAACAGGCGCTTGCATAATACCCAACAATTTGGCCAGCAATTCGTCGCGACTTGGAATAGAAGCAAGTTCTGCTACCTGAGCTACATCCAGCAACTCACCATTGTATGAGCCTGCTTTCAGCACAATTTTTTCATCTTTTTTCGAGAACTGGTGCAGTACTTTTGCAGCAGCAACCGGGTCTTCAGATACCGCATAAACCAATGGACCAACCATTTGGTCAGCCAAGGCGGCAAATGAGGTACCATCTACTGCGCGACGAGCCAAAGTATTTTTCAATACATGCAGGTAAACACCTGCTTTACGGGCATTGGCACGCAGTTCGGTCATGCTAGCAACACTGATACCACGATACTCGGCAATCACCATAGTCTGTGCGTTAGCGATAGCGCTAGCGATCTCAGCAACGGCTGCTTGCTTGGTTTCAATATTGAGACTCAAGGTCTACCTCCCACTGTTTT
>CALYOS010000061.1 GCA_945267035.1 uncultured Neisseriaceae bacterium
CACAGCTACCCTGAGCGCATCCATTTTATCATTCAAGACTGGCTGCATTTATTTCTGATGAGTTATAAGTATAAAGGCAAAGCAAAATAATCAACCGGATTTGGAATGTATTTTCACCTATAGTTTTTTCATACTTTAAAGACGTCCATGAACCCCAGCTATTAAATAATGACATCAAAGAACATTGAGTGGAAAGAGGATGGAAGAATGACGAGATCCAAGCGACATGGGTTTACCAAAAAGAGAACTGCAAAATGTATGCAGACGACGATTTCGAATTTCAACGCAACAGCTGGTTTTATCCTTCAAGTTTATCAATCATCATTGGTTTATTGATGAAAGTCTTTTAAAGCATAGATGCTTAATCTTAAATGGATTATTGAACAGGGTATTTAGCTCACAGCTGGAGTCAATAAAATTTCACCAGCACGCCAAACAAACCACTCGTAGAGTACATATGTCGTCATGCATTGGAAACTCTTCACAATTTGACACCATATTGACACCAACACAAACCCAATAAAAAAAGCCGCAGGGCAATGCGACTTAAATCTTTGAATCTGTGTGATAAATTGGTGGAGGTAAGCGGGATCGAACCGCTGACCTCTTGCATGCCATGCAAGCGCTCTACCAACTGAGCTATACCCCCATAATTGCCTTGCTTTTTTAGCAGACAGGCTGGGCATTCTACCTGAATTAAAAATTTTTGCAAGCCTATTACATCGACTAGCTAAATTTATCCACTGTTGCTGATTATGAAATCTTTCCCGTAGCGCGAAAAAAAATATAATGCAAATGATGAGTGGTCGCTGCGACTAATTGAATTTATACTTACGCTTTTCTAATATACATCTAGTCTGCAAGCAAGGAACAATTATGCCGCGTACTAAACGACGGAAGTTACCTTTTATAATTATTGCAATGGTATTACTTCTGATTATGGTATGGACAGCTTTATTATTTATGCCTCGCAGTATCAAGTCATACCGGCTTAAAGTACCGGCTGGTTACGGCATCAGTGGCGTGAGTCGAACTTTGGCGGCGGATAACATCATTTATAACCGCTGGGTATTTGTGGGAACAGCCTATATGCTGGGCATGAGTGATAAAATTCACCGCGGAAACTACCGCTTGCCGAGCTCTTTATCCAGCTGGGATATACTCCAGCGTCTGCGCGAGGGAAAGCCGGACAGTATCAGTATTCAAGTTATCGAAGGCTATACGTTTGCTCAGATGCGCAAAATTGTGAACAGTACGCCTGATATTGAACACACCACGCGGGATTGGTCAGACCAACAATTATTACAAGTCATCGCTGCCGATACGCCTTATACCAACCCAGAGGGTTTATTCTTTCCGGCAACTTACGACATCAGTGCTGAAAGCAGTGATTTAAACTTTTATAAACAAGCCTATCAAACCATGCAAAATCAGTTACAAACTGCATGGGATCAGCGCCAAAAAAATCTACCCTATCAGTCTCCTTATGAACTGCTCATTATGGCTAGTCTGATTGAAAAAGAAACAGGTCACGTTGAGGACCGAACCAATGTATCTGCAGTATTTGTCAATCGACTAAGAATTAACATGCGTTTGCAAACTGACCCTACGGTTATCTATGGCATGGGTAGCGCCTATCAAGGCAAAATCAGCAAAGCTGATCTGCGGCGTGATACCCCGTATAATACCTATACTCGAAATGGCTTACCGCCAACACCTATTGCTCTACCCGGCAAGGCTGCCTTACAAGCCGCTGCTCATCCGGCCAGTAACAGTTACCTTTATTTTGTAGCCCGGAATGACGGTAGCGGTCGCAGCCAGTTTAGTCAGAACTTACAGGAACACAATGCTGCGGTACGCCAATATATATTGAAAAAATAATCCGATTTTAAAGTTGTTTATATCGTCATGAAAGCAAAATTTATCACCTTAGATGGCATTGATGGTGCCGGCAAATCCACTAATCTGAATACCATTCGTCTGTGGTTTGAACAACATCAGTTGCCGGTTTTATTCACCCGTGAACCCGGTGGTACGGCAGTAGGTGAAGCTTTACGTCAGATACTGCTTGATCCTCACACCGAAGTGAATGCCCGTACAGAAACATTGTTGATGTTTGCCGCGCGTCAGCAACATCTGGATAGTGTGATTAAACCAGCACTGGCTGCCGGAACACATGTTGTCAGTGACCGTTTTACTGATGCCACTTTTGCCTATCAGGGTGGCGGTAGAGATATTCCATTGAGCGACATAGCTGTGTTGGAAAATTGGGTGCAACAAGGGCTGCATCCTGACTTAACTTTATTGCTCGACATCCCATTGACTGTTGCACAACAGCGCTTAGCCCAGAATGAACATCCTGACCGGTTTGAACAGCTTGATAGTGATTTCTTTGAACGCACACGACAAACTTATCTGAATCGTGCGGCATCAGCTCCAGAACGTTATCGCGTTATTCAAAGTGATCAACCATTAACCGATGTTGCCGCTCAGATTAGTCATTCTTTAAGCCAACTTTTTGGATACCTTTCATGATTTATCCGTGGCTAACCCCCATCTGGCAACAAATCGATCGCTACTGGCAGCAACAGCCACATGCCTGGCTGCTGTATGGTCCGCCAGGTATCGGCAAGCTGGCTTTTGCCGAGCACTTGGCTCAAGCTTTATTATGTGAATCGCTTCAGTCTGGGCATCAGCCTTGTGGTCACTGCCCTTCTTGTCACTTGTTCAATCAACATAGCCATCCAGATTTTTTACTGGTTAGTCCGGAAGAAGCGGATGAAAGCAAAAGCGAACGTAAGCTGGCGTTAATCAAGGTTGAGACGGTGCGTAAAGTACTTGATTTTGCCCATTTGAGTGCCCATCGAGGTGGCCGACGCGTTGCTTTAATTTATCCTGCGGAAAGTATGAATACGCAGGCAGCCAATGCTTTATTAAAGATATTGGAAGAACCCCCTGCTGGCATGACCTTTATTCTGGTCAGCCATCATAAAGATCGCTTATTACCCACTATTAAAAGTCGCTGTCGCCAAGTGGCACTACTTAAACCCAATCACCAACAGGCGTTAGCCTATGTTGAACAGCACCATGGCGATCAGGCTGCGGATCTACTTGCTTTTCATGGTGGGGCTCCGTTATTTGAGGAAGAAACAGCGCATAACCAACTGCGACAGGAGTTGTTACCGTTACTAGCCAAACCACGGTTATTGGCTTTAATGGATTATGCCGCCTCATTTGATAAGCAGAAGCTGGCGTTGGCTACCTTTTTAGACTGGATGAGCAAATGGCTAATAGATATGACATTAGCGCAACAAAAAATTCCAGTAAAGTTTTACCCTCAATGGCAACAAACCTTGGCTGAAATCAGCGCGTCGCTGGATCCGTTGGCACTGTTTGCATTAATTGATAAACTAACCGCCTTGACCCCTTACGGTAGACATACCCTCAATGTTAAAATGCAGCTAGAAGATTTATTTATTGACTATCTGCAATTGTGGCAACACCATAACAACCAATAAAGAAAGAAATTCATGGCTGAAACACCTAATAACATTCCGGGCAAAATGCTCAATTTAATTATTCCTGATAAACCAGCACTTTATCGCAGCTACATGGGCTTTCTGCAACATGGTGGACTGTTTGCCCCAACTAATGATAAATTTCAAATGGGTGATGAGGTTTTATTGGCCGCCAATTTACCAGAGTTCAACGAACCTAAATTCCTGCGTACCAGCGTTGTCTGGATCAACTCTGCACCCACATCCACCGGTCAGCCAAAAGGTGTTGGATTGGCTTTCGGAAAGGATGAAGAAAGTGTCGCCATCAAACAGGCGATAGAAGAGCTTTTACCCGGTTTACTTTTGAGCGAACGTACCACCTATACTCTTTAATCATGCTGATTGATTCCCATTGCCATCTGAATATGCCTGAACTGGCTGGACGCTTATCTGACATTTTGGCGCATATGTCTCAGGCGGATATCGGACAGGCTATCGCCATCAGCGTCGACCGTGACAGTGCTGCTGAAGTGCTAAAATTAGCTGAGCAGCACCCCAACCTGTATGCCAGCGTAGGCATTCATCCTGAAAATCCAGACACTGCAGAAATGAGTGTGGATGAACTGATAGAAGCATCACAACATCCTAAAGTGGTGGGTATCGGTGAAACCGGTCTTGACTATCATTGGTGCAGTGGTGATCTGGCTTGGCAGCATGCACGTTTTACCACCCACATACTGGCTTCTAATCACACCGGCTTGCCTTTGATTATCCATACTCGTGATGCCGGTCATGATACTTTACGCCTGTTACGGGAAAATCATGCACAGCAAGGCGTCATTCATTGCTTTACCGAAGATAAAGCCTTTGCCAAAGCGGTACTTGATCTAGGCTTTTACATCTCCTTTTCCGGTATTGTCACCTTCAAGAATGCTCAGCAGATACAAGAAGCCTGCAAATACGTTCCTTTAGACCGCCTACTGGTCGAGACTGATGCCCCTTATCTGGCGCCGGTACCAAAACGAGGCAAACAAAATGAGCCAGCTTATGTCCGTTATACCGCCGAATTTGTTGCCCAACTGCGTGGCGACAGTATGGCTACAATAGAAGAAGCCACGACTGCCAATACCTATCGCCTATTCAGCAAACTTCCAGTGCTGATCAGCCAATCATGACGCAAATTACCTTGACTGTACTCGGCTGTGGCAGCTCATCTGGCGCACCAGTAATCGGTTGTCATTGCTCTACTTGTAGCAACCATGACCCCAAAAATCGGCGCACACGTTGCAGTGCGCATATCCAAATTGGTGCAGAGCATTGGCAGATTGATACCGGCACGGATTTTTATCATCAGGCTTTACACCATCAACTACCCCGTATCGATGGGGTGCTTTACACCCATGCTCATGCTGACCATCTAAACGGTATTGATGATCTACGCGCATTTTGTTATCAACAGCAGGCTGCCATTCCGATTTATGGACATCATCAAACCATTAACAATATATGTACACGTTTTGACTACGCATTTTTGCCCCAGAATAGTCACTGGAATCGACCGGTATTAACTGCACAGGAATTACCGCTTAATCAGGGTGAATGCAGTGTGCTCAATATTGAAGATGTTCCGGTGTGGCATTTTACCGTTCCGCATGGTAACTGGATGAGTAGTGCCTATCGCATTGGCAACATCGCTTGGTTTACCGACCTCAATCATATCGACGAATCCATTTTTCCGCATTTACACGGTCTAGACTACTTGTTTCTCGACTGTCTGATGGACACGCCCTATCCCAGCCATCTCAGTACTGAACAAGCTTTTCATTACGCCGAACGCATACAAGCAAAACAGACCTATTTTATTCACATGACCCATATGCAGGAATATCATCACTTAAAGCAGCGCTGCCCTAAAAACTGTGAGCCGGCTTATGATGGATTAGTAGTACAAAGTAATTATGAGTTAGCCTAGCCATTTACCCAAGATAAAGCGGGCCTAATCATTGATGGCACTCACAATTTGCTCAGCAGAAGCTTAAATTAATATTTTTAGAATAATAAAATAAATAAACGTTAAATCAGACTTAATTTTGTATGCATGAGTGTTTAAACATTTTTTCAATCATTCAAGTTTTAAAATTAGTGCTGCTATTGAGCATTCTTAATTATTTTTTTATGTTCCATAAAAACACTATAATTCTGCATATTCAGCATAATCATCAACTACTGCATCAGTCATCCTATCCAAATGTTTCTGTTTGCTTAACTCTTTCAGGTTGGTATAAGAAATATAACTACAGTTTTCAGATAAAGGACCTTTCTCCAGAAGAGAAAAAACCGGTCTACGGATTTCATGAAATACTTTTTCCTGACGAATATCGGGTGCCACAATATGTAAATTAATATTCATATTTGGTTGCAACGCCAGTAAATCAGCCATGCGTAACAAGCCGGAATAGACTGAAGTGGTATGCTCAACTTCAAAAGCCCGAACAATTGAACGCCCTTTTAACCAGATGACATCAATTTGCTCAATAGTACTCAATGTCACTTCATCATAATTGAGCGGTAAGCGGTCTAATAATAATTCCGTACCTTCTTTCCATTCTGTTAAGACGCGACTACGGTCTGCTTTGGGGAGCCAGACACTAAGCCCCATACATGCACCTATCTGCGCCAGTAATGCCTGCATTTTAATCGACTCACGGACTTCCTGTGTTTGAAGTTGTTCATTAGCTGTTAAAGTTTCATCGATATTGTCAGGTATTGAAACTTCAACGACTTTATCAATCCGATTAACCGTATGCGTTTTTAGTTTTTTCTGCTCCTTTTCATTTAAAGGATAACTCACACAATGTTTTGATTGTTTTAATAAAGCATCTGCAAGAAAAAGACCATCTTTATGATTAAACTTATTCAAACCTTGACGTAAAATGCCTGTCCAACCCTGTTCATTTTTATTCAATGATTGGGTAAACGAAAGATGTTGCCAAATCTCATCACGATGAATAGGCAGTGCTTCGGTTAAGGGCAACCATACCTTAGCCTGAACGCGGAAACGCACTATATAGGGATCATCGTTTTCCACAAAAATGGGTTTGCTATCCAAAAATGAATTATCGATGATTTCAAGTAGACCGCACCAGCGAGATAGACGAGTAATATAGCAAATCAGCTTATCACCTGCTTTGAGCCGTTTTGCTGCCCCTTCTTGTCGGATTGGGAACCCCGTAATTGTTCTATCTGATTGAGAAAAAGCCTGATATGTTTCTGGGGTAAAAAGATTGAGGTAGAAAGCCATAAGTTTTATTTTTCTGAAGAAAAAAGTGTATCAAATTGCCATTTGAAGATATCCATAAACCCTCTTCCATCTCCTTACTAGCCTTTAAACCTAATTCAAAAACTGAAGTTTTTTTAATGAAGATTTTCTGGGCAGGTTGGATTATGCTTTTATTATAAAATATATTTTTTAAATTAACATTTGTTTGGTAAACAAGACTGTTACAAAAGTGATACCACTTTTATTTATGACAAATAACTTACAATATTTAATAATAGTTGTTGCAAATTTTCCGCACTCATTCCCACAGCACGCACACATAAAGCACCATCGGCAGCTTGAGTAATCCCCCACAGGCAAGTCTTGTTTTCTAAAGGCCAGTTTGGCAACAAGGCTGTGTATATCTGGTTAATGAGTTGCTGTATTTCTGCTTTGCTGGCGCCGGTATTCACATAATACAGACTGGCCTGATGGGTGTAGTGCTCCATCTGCCCTAATACATTTAGCGGTTGTAACGACGGCTGCCAGTAAATAGTGTCACGGAGCAGTGGCTGTTGCTGATAATCAAGGGTTAATGTTGACGATAAGTAATGAAAGTCCCATCGCTCTTGATTCAGTACGCGACCGCAGGCGATGATTTCGCCCAAAATTAGCTGGCAGTTATCCGCCAGACTGATATGCATAGTTTGGGTTAAGGCAGCATCGCGGTGTAAAACTAATGGATGAGGCAGATAACACAGGCGGCTGTGTTCATGCAGGCAGATATGTGTATGTTGCTGCGCTTCAGTTGCGGCCGGCATAGATTGGACGCGGGTGAAGGCTTGCGTAAACAAGTATAACTGAGTTTGCTGTGCCAACTCGATGGCAATATCTATGTGATCTCCCGCCAACAAACCAGGTGAGGAACTCATCTGAATCGCCGGCAATGCCTGCGGCCACACTGGTGTTGTCATGTTCGGCAAGGTCAGGATTTTCAGAGGCGGGGTGTAAAAACAGCTGGCTAAGATAGTCTGTCCGCTCTGATTAAGCTGAGTAGTAAGCTGTAATTGGCTATGCATCAACGAATGAGACCTATTGGTTCGAGCACATTTTCCAGTAAGGCGTATTTTCTGATCCATTCGATTACGGTTGCTACTCCTTCTTCAGCCATCAGATTGGTAAAAACAAAGGGCTGTCCTTGCCGCATCCGCTGCGCATCATGCTGCATGACTTCAAGGCTGGCACCAACATATGGAGCTAAATCGGTTTTATTAATCACCAGTAAATCAGAACGGGTAATCCCTGGACCACCTTTACGCGGAATTTTTTCGCCTTGAGCCACATCGATAACGAACAGCGTTACGTCGGCTAAATCTGGGCTAAAGGTGGCAGCAAGATTATCGCCACCACTTTCGATAAAGACAATCTGGACGTCTGGAAACCGCGCGATCATCTCATCTACTGCCTCCAGATTCATGCTGGCGTCTTCGCGGATGGCGGTATGTGGGCAACCACCGGTTTCCACTCCCATAATGCGCTCAGGTGGCAGCAAACTATTTTTAGTCAGAAATTCTGCATCTTCCTGTGTATAGATATCGTTGGTAATCACAGCAATGCTGTAGTGCTGAGCCATTTGGCGGGTAAGCTTTTCAATCAGGGCAGTTTTACCGGAACCAACCGGACCGGCGACGCCGATTTTAATGTATTGACGCATGGTATTTCCCATGAAGCTGTGCACTTAGGCGATCAGCTACAGATTTAGGTTTTTTTAAATCCAAATAAATGGTGGAATCTAATCGCTGTTGGTAAATGTTAATAAAAACTTATTGCCCGTTTTGGAGTAGAAAATTTGATTCAGTACATCGTTCAGGCAGTCAACAACATGCCCAGACCAATCAGACCAATTAAGCTACCTGATAAACGTAATAACCATTGCTGTTTGTTCATCATTGTGCCCAAAATAAAACCAGCAACATGCAGCGCAATGGTAGCCAAAATAAAGCCAAATGCATAACTAAATGCACCATGTGCCCCCATTTCTGCGCCATGTGCTTCGCCATGAAACCATGCAAACAGTCCGACCAAAATCATAGCAGCAGACACCGGTACTTTTTTTAGCCATGCGGCAGCCAATCCTAATACCAGAACCGAAGCAGCTATTCCCTGTTCCATCATCGGTATCTCTATACTTTGAGAGCCAGCGATAAAGCCGACAACCATCACACCTACAAAGGTTGCTGGTATCAGCCAACGCGCTTTACCTTGAAAAGTAGCTGCCCACAACCCAACCGCCAGCATCGCCAGCAGATGATCCCAGCCACTGAGCGGATGTAGAATTCCTGCCAACCAGCCTTCGGATAAATGACCGGGATGGGCAAAAGCCAATGCTGGGGTAAATAAGGATAGAGCTAATATTTTTTTCATGGCATTCTCCATAATGATGAATCTAACTCATATACAAACGAGTATATAATCGTTCATGTTGCATGGCTCTAATATCGGTAGCCAGCGTGGTTGCTCCCAAATGTTTTTGAGATGGCTGCAAACTGGCTGCAACGGTGTGAGCTATTGTGGCATGCAGTTCGATCAAAATTTCCTGCCCAGCCATTTGGCTGAGTGGAATCAATTTGACACCATTGGTAATCAAGCCGACAACGGCATTGTAATAAAATGCCTGTAGAGTAGCAGCTTTATCCAACTGCAACGCAGCTGCCAACAAACCAAACACCAACGGATAAAATCCCCGTACCCTTCGCGCCGTCAACTCAGCCTGAAAGCCTGTGACGATGGGCGTATGGATATGTGGAGCGAAAATTTTTAACAAGCGTACCCCAAGCTTGTAACTACATTCGCGCAACTCTCGCGCCGTTTTGGCTGCCCCAATTTGTTGATCCAAGAGAATCAGTGCAGGTAAATTCTGGGCGCAACTGGCGTTGTAGGCCAGTGATACGTAGGCTCCATCATTATGGAGCCAATTTTGTTGCAACTGGGTATGAACAAATTCTTTCAGGCTAGCTGCATCAAAGATGCAACCTTGCTGTACAAAGGTTTCCAATCCACCAGAGTGATTAAAACCACCAATGGGTAAAGTAGGATCAGCCAGTTGCAGTAATAAGCCATTACGCGTCAAAGAATGAATATCAATCGACCTATCGGAAGCAGTCATATCGTTAAATATTAATGATGGTGATGATCGGATGTAGCATGGGCATGACTGTGAGCGTGCCCGCCTCCAACACCCGGAGCAGAGTTGGCGCGTAATTGCTCACTTAATCGGCGTTGCTGGCGTA
>CALYOS010000062.1 GCA_945267035.1 uncultured Neisseriaceae bacterium
ACAAACAACTGATTAATTTACAAAAATAACTCATTGTAGTTACATTGAATTTTTTCCAATAGATCAGCGATCTGTGCTTGTTTTAGTTTTTTTTATCCTTAACGATTGATCTACATCTCCAACTAGTAGCATAGACACCGACGCAGCACAAATCTGGCTGTCTGAATGAGTGATGATTTAGCAAATGCTGAATTTAACATTTTTACATATCGGTGTTGGTAGCGTATTCAACGCAATATCACATCATCGGGCAATTCGTTTAAAGTTTCAGGCTGACGCGGGAAATACTGCGCCAATAAAACCGTTAGTTCGTTCAGTCCTTGAGTTAATCCCGGTAGATATTGTCCTTGTTGAAATGCATCGATAATATGCTGGCAGATCTGCTGCCATTTTTCCACTGGAACGCAAGCGTTGATACCTCGATCAGCGATAATTTCCACACATCGATCGGCAAACAGGAC
The DNA here is from genome assembly GCA_945267035.1 of uncultured Neisseriaceae bacterium. Classification (GTDB taxonomy): domain Bacteria; phylum Pseudomonadota; class Gammaproteobacteria; order Burkholderiales; family Neisseriaceae; genus Snodgrassella. The sequence goes on from CALYOS010000062.1 coordinate 462, forward strand.
GTAAACCAAAATACCATTTCTTTGGGTTGTATCCCACACACCCAGATGAGCAAACCAATATTGCGCCCGTTGACGCGCAGTTACAGCATGACAAATATCCGTTGTGGATAGATTTGATTCGATCACAAATTTAACCTGACCGTTATGCTGTTGCTCGGACAACTGTACCTGTTCGGTTAGTTGACGCAGAGCCAATGTCGGAAAATGATGTTTTACCCGCAAGCGCGGATGAACCCAATGTCGCCACAATCTTGGCCATAGTTGCAAATTTGGATTGGGATTAGCAGCACTCATCTTGTACATTCCTCTGTATTGGTTTAAATCATTATGCCCCAATAAAGACAATCATGTGATTTTTAGATGTTTTTTTACCTAAACAAAGCCGCGTAACTGTTTTAAATAAGCATATGCACCTTGAATAGTCTGCGCACGTTTCGTCGCCCGTTCTAATTCAAATTTTGACAGATTTTGCTGAACCAATTTATCCGGATGATATTTGTTCATTAAGCGGCGGTAAGCCTGTTTAATTTCCTGCTCGGTTGCCGTGGTTGGGATACCCAAAACTTCATAAGCCGTACTTACCTCATCATGATGACGCTGAGGTTGGCGGTATTGTTTTTGTTTTTGTTCACGCTGCTGATAAGTATTTTGCTGGCGATATTGACGCTTTTGTTGCTGATAGCGTTGATGCTCTCTTTGCTGAAAACTGTAGAAATCACTGTTTTGTGCCTTGATCTCTTTGGCCATTTTCAACATTTTATTATAGGTTAACCCAAATTCCCTTGCTACAGTTCGCAGAATTCGCTGTTCGTTAGTATGTAATTTGCCATCAATCATGGCAATATTGACTAAATTTTTGCAGAACAGCATCAATCCGCGTCTATTTCTACGATATCTTCGATATAACCGTCTTAAGCGGGAACGTAACGGATAATCCGGCATCATCCCCATATTAAAAGCATACTGGGCTAACACTTGTAACTCGGTATTGATACCAATTTTTTGGATGACAAAGCGAATATAGGCTCTGTCTTCGTCGCTAACGTGACCTTTTGCTGCGCTTATATGCCCGCTGACTTCAAACAGTATGGCAATAAATAGATTTTCATCATTACTGATCTCATCAGCTTTTCCCCGATCAAGGCTTTGATGCACATTCCATAGACATACTAAGATTATCCCAGCCACCACACAGATTATTTTGCCCATAAATCCATAGTGCAGCCCGAAAAACCAGAAAAAAATAAAAATTAGGATCCAATTCCAAAAATTTTTTGTCATATTGATTGATTTATCATTTATTGTTTATTATTGAGTATCAGTGAAACTGGCTAACTTTTTTGGAATGATCATCATATTAGGTTTTAGCAAAAAACAACCCATTATTTACCAACTTCCTGAAGCACCACCACCGCCATAGTCACCACCACCACCACTAAAACCACCGCCAGAGCCACCAGAGCTACCGCCTCCCCAGCCGCCACCTATACCACCAACGAATACACTACCGGCAAAAATGAGTGAAAATATAAACGCAATCAACGCCAGAATGATCGCTAACAACAGACTCCAGCCTGCATACCAGCCCATTGCAAACACCAGAAAGGCAACCACACCACTACCAAAGAATCTACCAAACATACTTTTGAAAATGGCGCCACCCACTAAAACCAAAATAAACAGTGCTGGCAGTAAGTCGGAAAAACTCTGTTCGGATTGCTGATTTTGCTGCACGGGAGGGAGTTTATCACCAATAATGAGTTTTTCAATCAAAATTACTGTGTTATTGATCCCCTCATCTACTTTGCCCGTTTTGAGCTGCGGGGCTAAAACATCATCCAGTAACCTTTTGGCATATGCATCAGGAATGGCACCCTCAAGGCCACGACTGGGGGCTAAAAAGCTTTTTCTCTCATCGCGCACCAATAATAATAGCACACCATCATCTATGCCCTTGCGACCCAGTTTCCAACTATCCATCACACGTGTGGCATAATCAAACGGCTCTTCCGGTGCAATGGTGGGTACAGTGAGTACCACAATACGACTGCCTCTTTGCTGCGTAAATTGCAATAATTGTTGATTCAAATTTTGCCGTGCTTGTGGGCTCATCATATTGGCTGTATCCATTACCGGTGCGGTCAGCACAGGCACAGGAGCCAAATTATCTTCTGCCGCTACCCAAAAGGCGAAAATACAGCCTAGAAACAGAATCAGGATTTTATGCATAGATAAACGGAAAGTATTCATTTTTTATCACCTTGCGGTCTCGACAGGATCACGCCAATCAGAATGTCGCTACTTCTAACATTCATGCAAACTAACCGAATAATCATGTTAGTTAAGATGCTTTTTTGATGGCTACTTCTATAAACTGTTTACACCCAGAAACAAACCAAAACAGCCAATAAAAATCTGGGCGCCACACATCAATGTTTTTTAATATTTTCAGGAAGTAATTTCGCTTCATTTTTAAAATAATATTCTCCAGTAGGAATACTGATCAAATTCCAAATTAAATTTTTTCCTTGTAGTCGAATAATCGCTACACCATTTTTACCACCAAAAGTACTGTTAAAATAAACTTTGATTTCATTATTGATTAATTTAGATACAAAAGGGATCGGGCAATCAATTTTTTTGCCATAATTAACTATAGAACACAATTGCCCTTTTACTTTATTGTTAGCGTCAATGTTTAATTTTATTGAGAAAACACTAAAAGGTATTTCTTTGTTTTCTAAATAAACTTCTTCGGTCCAAGTTTGATTGATAGCTGAAGCACAAGCGTAATCAAAAGGCAAGAAAAAAAACAAAGCAAAAAATATATATTTCATAAACTGATCCTCAATTTTTACATTTAAGCCATCAATCACTATTTCAACCATGATTTAGGACTGCAGCAACGAAACGAATTACTTTGCTGGAAATTGTATAAAAACAATTTAATACTGATCTTCTTATGCATTGATTACACCGTAATAATAGAAATAGCCAGCACATACAGACTGGCCATTTCCGTATTGACAAGTGTCGTTTTACAATCAGAACTGAACCTGAGGTGCTTGTTTTACCGCTGCTTCATTTTCTGGTACAAAATTTGGGCGGATGTGCATACCGAAAACTTTGGCAGTCAGATTATTAGGGAAAGAGCGCAAAGTGGTATTGTATTCTTGTACATTCTTAATATAGCGGTTTCGTGCTAAAGCAATCCGATTTTCTGTGCCTTCCAACTGAGCCTGCAATTCTTTGAAATTTTTATCCGCCTTTAGATCTGGATAATTCTCACTCACTACCAGCAATCGGCTTAAAGAATTACTCAGTTCTCCTTGTGCCTGAGAAAACTGCTTCATTTTATTTTCATCGGTTGCGTCTGTGGATGTCATATTCATACTGCCCACTTTGGCACGCGCATTGGTCACGTCAGTCAGCACTTTTTGCTCGTGATTGGCGTAGCCTTTAACCGTATTCACTAGATTTGGTACCAGATCAGCCCGACGCTGATATTGATTAAGCACTTCAGACCAGGCAGCATTGGCAGCTTCATCCTGTGATTGTAAAGTATTATAACCACATCCACTCAAACTCATAATCAGCAGTAAAGCCACAGCCCAACTTCGGAATAGTTTAAACATTTGTTACTCCTGTGTATATATTGTGTCAGTTTAACATGCAATGATATCTTTTTACGCCATGAATAGCACTTTCGTATATACGTTAAGATATAATTAATGCAAAATAAAAAAAAACATTTTAACCAAACTGTAAAGGATTTAATATGTTTCCTGAATATCGCGAGCTGATAAGCAAACTTAAAGCGGAAAATAACCACTTTGCTAACCTGTTTGAAGAACATAATCGCCTGGACGACAAAATAACCGGTTTAACCAACAATCCCGTGACCAGTGGTTTGGATAATATAGAGGACTTAAAGCGCGAAAAACTTCGCTTGAAAGATGAAATTTACGCTATGTTACGCGCTGCTGATAATAAGTCTTGATCACTCATTCTTGATAGCAGGTTTTTTCGTCACCATTAATTCAGTCAGAATGGTGACGAAAAAGAGCTTAGCTTGAAGACATCAAAGAGTGCATTTTTTCTAAAAGAGTTGGCGGAAAAGAAATCGCTTTCTTAGTTTGCTGATCAAAAGCAACAAATGTGACCAACGCTTGCGTAATCACTTTATCTGAATGTTTCAATTTGATGATCTGTTTCAGTTCAACCTTGCGAGACTGTACTTGACTAAAAGAAGTTTCAATTACCAGATCATCACCAAAATAAGCACTGCCCCGATAGCTGATATTGATATTAATCACCGCCATAGCACATTGAGCTGCACTAAATAAAGGCGTTAATCCCATATCATCAAAAAAATGCCAGCGGGCATCTTCCAGAAATTCAAGATAGCGGGCATTATTAACATGCTGATAGACATCCACATGAAAACCACGCACCCGCAATTCTTTCTGATGTACCAAAGCTGTTTTATGCTTATGAGTATTCATTCAACCAACGTCCAAGCAATCGTTTCCTGAGCACGTATAGGCACCAAATTCTGCTCACCATAAGAAAAACTAGCTGGAACAACACGCGCACATTTTTTTAAGGTAATGGTGTCTGAATTTTGGGGTAAACCATAAAATCTCGGTCCGTTTTCAGATGCAAAAGCCTGCAATTGATCCAGTGCATTGATCTGTTCAAAGGCCTCCGCATACAATTCAATGGCCGCAAAAGCACTAAACACACCAGCACATCCGCAGGCACACTCTTTAGTATTCTGAGCATGCGGTGCACTGTCTGTTCCCAGAAAAAATTTATGTGCTTTTGCACCACTAACGGCTTTTAATAATGCAACACGATGAGTTTCGCGTTTTAACACCGGCAAACAATAATAATGTGGCTTAATTCCGCCTACCAAAATGGCATTGCGGTTGTAGAGCAAATGTTGTGGAGTCACTGTTGCGGCAATCTGCTCACCTGCCTCGCTAACCAATTGTGCGGCTTCAGCCGTAGTAATATGTTCAAAAACTATTTTAAGTTGTGGCAAACGTTGCATTAACGGAAACAACACGCGCTCAATAAATACAGCCTCTCGATCGAAAATATCGATATTGGCGTCTGTTACCTCACCATGAACCAACAAAGGCATACCAACCTGCGCCATGGTTTCCAATACTGGTAACAACGCCCATAGGTCACTGACTCCCGCAGCCGAATTGGTGGTCGCCCCAGCCGGATAAAGCTTACAGGCAACGATACCGGCAGCTTTAGCTTCTCTGATTAAAGCCGGCGTAGCACCATCGGTCAGATATAAGGTCATCAGTGGTTCAAACTTGGATCCAGATGGTACAGCAGCCATAATCCGCTCACGATAAGCCATCGCTTCGGACACGGTGACCACCGGCGGTTTTAAATTAGGCATTATTATTGCGCGCCCCATTTGCCGGGCACTAAAAGGAACCACCGCTTGCAAAGCAACGCCATCGCGCACATGCAAATGCCAATCATCTGGGCGGGTTATGGTCAAAGTTTGTGTTTGCATAAATACATCTTAAGTTTAAAAGTGAATAACACCGAGCGGCTACAGTAATCAGCATTTGGAAAAGAATGGTCATTGAGCGACTATGAGTTTAGTCGCTGGAAATGGTGCTTAAACCTGATCAAACCATCCATTAACGATGTTTGATCACAATCTCAAATACACCATCTTCCCCCTGCTCAGAAACGAGCAAAATATGCCCAGTCTGGCGACAAAATGCCGCAAAATCTTCCGGTGCAGATTTATCAGTAGCAAAAAGGCGTAAAGTCTGTTCTGAATTCATCCTTGCCAAAGCCTTTTTGGCTCTTAGAATAGGCAATGGACAATTCATGCCGGTCACATCTAATGTCTCATCAAACTGAGGAATGTTCATATATTGCCATTTAAGAAAACGATTGAGAGCATTATACCTTGACCTAAATTGAAGAAAAACTAAAGCACAGCAAATCAATGATTTTATTTTTCATGCCGGTAAAACATTTCCATTGATCACCGCAATTTTAGTTAAATTTAGCCTTGTTACACTGTATATTTATGCATTCAAGCCAAGTTTTAGCTTACTTTACCTGCTATATCGACTGAATTTAGATTTCACACTGGGTCAAATATGGATTCAATGGCTAATAGGATGATGAAAATAAAATGGCTTAATGCTGGTTTGCCCGAATTAAGAAAATAAATCACAACAACAGCCCAAGGCGAAATCAATCCAAAATGGATTCACTGAGCCATATGCTGATCAATCTGCTTTGTACAAAATAACTACTTTGGCATATTAACTGTTATCTGATTTGCTATTAAGAATAGACGCTAATCCAGTAAAAATTTAGAGTTAGTATCTAAATGAAGAGTAGAATTTACCCAAGCAAAAACTATGTTTAGTATCTTGTTTTTTTTTTTACGAAAAAACTTCGAGAGCAAAAATTCACCCATAGACAGAACCAGATAATGGTTTACTTGAATAAATTTCTATCATTAATCGCCTTTAAACTCGAGTAAACCCAGCTCCAATAATTTGATCAACACACCTTTGGGCTAGGTTATCTACCTGAAATCGTCGCCAAGCTCTTGGCAAACACCCTCTAGCACAAAAAATTTCTGCCTAACTTGATCGCTGTTCGAGCTTACGCAAAGATAAAACATAAGTATCAGCGTCGTCTTTATGCAATAACAAAATTTGACTGATAAGAGCATTTCCTAGTTTAAATTAAATGCAGTCGTTTTTATCACCATGATAAGCGCATTGATACAGCTATATATTCAATCAGCTTAACCAACCATCCATCGTCCATAATCATTCTACAAGACAGCGAAACTAAAAATGGATTGAAGATGTTTTGCTACCTCAATCAAGCAGCATTGCAACGTGGCCAATCAATAAGGTGTTCGCCGAGCGCTGAAATCAAGCTTCCATCTAAATAATGATCTTGGCGATAGCAAAAAAATGGGGCAGATTGTCTATCTGACCCATGAATCATTGAAATTCAAATTTTAAAAGAATTAGATGGTGCAAATGAATATTAAACTTTGATTTTAAAGATTAATTTTACATTAACACAGACTACTAATAATCAAGCATTGATTCTTAAAATGAGCTTTAAACTCAAAATATTTCCCTCAATTAAAGACCAAAATTGGGCATTCATTGTTGGGCTAAAGCCAACATTTCTTTAGCATGAGAACGGGTGGTATCGGTAATGGTTTCTCCACCTAACATCCGCGCTATTTCATCAATACGTTCTGCAGATTGAAGAACCCCTATTTCACTTAAAGTTTGCCCTTTTTTAATTTGCTTACGCACTTGCCAATGCTGTTGACCACAAGCCGCCACCTGAGGCAAATGAGTAATCGCCACCACCTGCCGGTTTTTGCCCAAATCGCGTAATGCATGTCCAACTACATCCGCCACAGCCCCCCCAATACCGGTATCCACTTCATCAAATATCAAAGTGGGAATAGCATTGTACTTGCTGGTAACCATTTGCAAAGCCAGGCTGATGCGAGCCAGTTCACCGCCTGAAGCGACTTTATTCATCGCACGTAAGGGTGAACCCTGATTCGCGGCAACTTGATACTGTATTTGTTCCAAACCATGTGAAGACGGAGAGCAAGCAATCAGTTCAATATGAAACCGCGCTCCTTTCATGGCCAAATCCTGCATGTGCGTGGTGGTCTGTTTGGCTAGCTTGGTAGCTGCCTGCGCACGTCTGGCAGATAATTTCTGCGCAACATGTTGAAATTCTGACTCTCGTTGTTGCACATGATTTTGTAAAATATCTAAATCTGTGGCGGCATCCAGTTCGTTCAGCGCGGTTTCCGTTTTGCTCAATTCTGCCGGTAATTGCTCCGGTTCGAGCCGGTATTTTCGCGCCATGCTGATCAAGTCTTGCATGCGCTGCCCCTGTTGTGCCAGCAGATTTTCATCAGTTTCCACACTGGCACTGGCATCACGTAGATAAGAGCTCACCTCACTGAGTTCGGCTTCAACTGACTCCAGTAAGACCACACAGTCAGCAAATGCAGGCGCGGCTTGCATTAATGCGGTTAATTGCTGACGACAATGATAAAGTCGACTGACCAAACCATCATCGCCGTTCAGTTCAAGTTCTACAGTCTCAGCGGTATGCAAAATATCCGCAGCATGCATCAAGGCATCATGGCTACGACTGAGATTTTCCCATTCGTTTTCCTGTGGATTCAATCCACTTAACTCATCATAGCGCCATTGAAGACGCTCTCGTTCGATCGCCATGGTTTCTGAGTGCTGTTGGGCGCGTTCCAGATCACGTTTGGCTTCCTGCCACCGCTGATAAGCCTGCTGTACCTTGATAACAATTTCATCTGCTCCGGCAAAAGCATCAAGTAACTCACGTTGTGCCGCTTCACTATTTAAAGAGTGATGCGCATTTTGCCCATGAATATCAACCAGTAACTCTCCAATCTGGCGTAACTGACCTAAAGTAACCGCCTGATTATTCAAAAAGCTACGACTTTTCCCCTTCACATCGATAATGCGCCGGATACTCAGTTCGTGCTCCTGTTCAGCCAGTATGCCCTGATCCAGCAATAAAGACTTTGCCTTGGGTGTATCGCTAACATCAAATAATGCGGATAACTGGGCTTCTTGTGCCCCGTGACGAATTTGTTGATAATCAGCTTTATCCCCCAGCAATAAACCCAATGCATCCAGAATAATCGATTTACCAGCGCCGGTTTCACCCGTCAGCACAGTAAAACCGCTCTGAAAACTTAAATTCAATTCATCTACAATCACAAAATCACGTAAAGATAAAGCCAAAAGCATAAATCGCCTTTTAATAAAATAGCAGCATTTAATCTCATTCTAATTTTATTTAAACTTGAAGCAAACCTCTAATTAGAAAAAACTAAATTATCCACTGCGTTTTGCATTTATTGCGTTTTCTATAGTCAATTTCCAGATATTCAACCGCGTTGTTGGTCATCGCCTACGCGGTAACGCTGCGCATAACCATCCAGTTCGGACAAACTATGACATAATCTTTGCTCGTTGCCAACGTAGGGGAACAGTTTCATTATTCGGCTTAAGAGGGTTTGATCGCGACTGCTGTTTGGCCAAATCATTCTCTGGTTAATTTGTAGGCAAGAATTAATAATTGGGCGCATCGATTCAAATTTAATTTTTTTTCAGAACTTATCGATCTTGCTGGTGGTGGCTATTAAATATACTTAATAGATACTGATTCGGAGCGTCACTCTGTAGAAGATTATTTCAAGCATATTGCGTAGATCACACTCAACAATTTATTGCTACGCTTGTGTCAGATTAACGGATTGTTATCCCGCTAAACCAATTGATCGCCCCAATGGAGTTTTTGGCGTAA
>CALYOS010000063.1 GCA_945267035.1 uncultured Neisseriaceae bacterium
TCAAGGTTCAGTGCGCTTGTTAACCGTGACGGAAAAACAGTATGCCAGCATGCAACTATTACTGGGTAAGCCTGCGCTACAGGAAAAAAAGGTCAATGCGCAGCAATTCTTACTTTTTTAAAAAAATCTAAGTTTATTTTTATTTTATTGGCATAAATTCGTTGCATGGTGAGCTTTGAATCAGTCAATTCGTTGATCTGGTCAGATAATGCAACGCATTGGTAGCGTTGCCAAAAAAAAATTTAACGAAAAATTTACATTTAACTTGAGCTAACACCACATATGACTTCAGATATCTATACAATATATATCATATTTTGTTTAGCTTTGATCGCCCTAGGCGGCAAGCATAAAGAAGTCATCAATCACATCGGCGGAGCCTAGAGAAAAATTGCTCAAGTTTTCACCGAGTAAACTTTCTATGCAATCAACAACCAACAATACTCAATCCGATTATGATTCAGGAACAATAACGTTGCTATTTGCACAAAAATTTCTTCTACCAGTTTATTTCCTCCTGAAACAAATAACCATCTGCTTAAAAATTTTATATAAACATTAGGCAACTGCATAAACCACCCAAATTGCAAACTAGAGATGCATCAAACAGTCATGTGGTTACATAACCTGTGCTAAGTATCTTCATTTAGGCTAAAAAACTATTCAATTTTCGTTTTTTCCCGACGAAACAAAAACCATTTTTCTCAGGAATATTCAAAACATATATGTCAAAAAACATCAATTTAGCAGAGGTTGATACTTTGGTATAAACAATGAATAATCATGGTTTAAAATATATTCAGGTAAAGATTAAGATCATTAAGTTTGTCAAGATAATGATTTCTAAGTCACACTCAATAAACTATCTAATTTCAGTATATCTAGGTTATAATCATCTAGACTTTATAATATTTATTTTGTTAAGTTGTAGTTCCCTCTCTCACCCCGGGTAGCTATAATAGACCTCGCTGTAAGCCTTGTGGTACGGGGCTTACAGCGTAATTTATGCGCAAAAAAATGGATTTTTCAGTGAAAATTTGGCTTTTTTTTCATTTTTTTCAAAAAATGCCTCAAAATGGCAGTAGCGTGTCAGTAGGATGAATATTGCAAAATACTGTTCAATTATAACAGTTTATGCGGATATTTACTGTTTTTATATTCTGCTGCTTAAGTGGGGTAGATGAGATAGGTTTTGCTTGATTGGGCTTTTTTGTGATCAGGCGGTTTGCTCTGTGTGGCTATTTTGCCTATTTCGCCCGATAAAAATGAAAAGACACAGCAAAAAAATGACGCTAAATCCTTTTGTGCTTATATACAATCAGCTAGTTGATAAACTTTTTTTTAATTGTTACTAGCTGGGATTTTGCCCGAGAAATCAAAGATCATTCGGCTCAAACCGCATTAGTCTAAATCGTTGTCATTTTCACTCTCACCCCGGGTAGCTATAATATTTTGAGCAATCGTAGCCATCGGCAAGGGGTTGTAGTTCCCTCTCTCACTCCGGGTAGCTATAATCACCAACAGGCAAATCACGATTTAAAGTTTGTTGTAGTTCCCTCTCTCACCCCGGGTAGCTATAATGCGGCTCCGTCAATCAATCGTTAAAAGAAGGTTGTAGTTCCCTCTCTCACCCCGGGTAGCTATAATTGCCATCCGTTCGGTAACTAACTCCGGCCTGTTGTAGTTCCCTCTCTCACCCCGGGTAGCTATAATGTCTAGCATTCGTTTTGATGCTTCGCGCGTGTTGTAGTTCCCTCTCTCACCCCGGGTAGCTATAATAGACCTCGCTGTAAGCCTTGTGGTACGGGGCTTACAGCGTAATTTACGCGAAAAAAAATGGATTTTTTCAGAGAAAATTGGGCTATTTTTGTCATTTTTTTCAAAAAATGCCTCAAAATGGCAGTAGCGTGTCAGTAGTAAAGGAAATGGAAAAATATATTGATATTATAACAGTTTAAAAGATAATTTTGACTAAAATTCAATCCTATTATTCCAAATTGATCATTTGAATCTGGCTAAGTACATTAGGTTGTTTGAGCCTATAACCATTCGCTAATGGGTTAAAAAATACCCGCAAAGAATGTCTTTTGCATACTGCAAAACATTAAAGCTCAATAATGTGTATTGCCTCAGTAGCAATCATTATGTTGCAAACCATGTGGGTATGATGAATCTTTTGATTCTGGTTTAGCGGGATTAACCACAATAAAGCTGATTGCTTAATTTGCTGAGGGCAGATTTTGCATAAACTATAATATTCTATGCAAGGGGTATTGGCTGAAAGACTGATTTTGTCCTTAAATTTGGTCATATGCCCAAACGGGCGAAAATTGGTTGATTAAGCACAGATCTATTTCCCGCTTCGAGATTAATTTCAAAAAGATAAGTGTAAACCTGTATCGCGGTCACGATTGCAACAGTTTAACTGCATCTTAATCTTATAGATTGAATCCATCGCTTTGATATTTTCCGGATTGACGCATCAGTTCTGCCCAAAAGCAATGAACTCTCATCATGCAATAGCCATTAGCACCGCCCACAGATTTAAAATTTTCCCTATTTGCTCTCCGATTTTTTTAAGAGTTACCTGAATAATTATGCGCCAGACTATAGATGCAGGCATGCACAGATGGTTACTTTCTGAGTCTATGATTAATAAGTCAGGTAGTCGTTAGGGTGATTGTGCAGTTTTTCACGGGTTATCGACTGATAACTATGATGGTTAAGCCATAATCATGATTTGAATGGTATGGGCACGTATTTAAAACTTGATTGGCACGCTTAAATAATCGTTGCAGTATTCGCTGACTGTTGAACAGTGGAATAATTTGGGTGGAAACGGAAGTTAATTAACCAAGACATTAAAAAGTTAATCAATTGAGCCATATTGATAGCGTGGTATGGCTGATTTTTGCTGCTGTCATGTGATCGCTTTATTGTCATACAAGCAAATTAGTCTGAGGTTTTTTGCCCAAATTTGAGCGCTAAAACGTGATGGCAATGATGAAAATATTGAATTGTTAGATATTTTGGTCTCGCCGACAGGAATCGAACCTGTATCACACGCTTAGGAGGCATGTGTTCTATCCGTTGAACTACGGCGAGCGCGAAGAGGGTTATTATAAAGGTTATTTGGCTTAAGCCGACTATTTTATGAAATTCTGCTTAAGGAAGCCATGGCTAAATCGCGCATGGCCTGGGTGCATTCGTTATCTGGTAAATCCTGCAGGCTGTTTACCGCAGCATCCACCGCTTTTTTTGCCTGTGCAGTACAATAGGCCAGGGCATCGGATTGGAGCACATGCTGATGAATTTTGTCAAAATAACTGCGATCGGCCTGTTCTAGCGCATGACGCACATCTGCCTTGGCGGTGTCGCTGCCTTGATTGAGTAGATAAATCAAAGGCAGGGTGGGTTTGCCTTCAGCCAAGTCGTCGCCCACATTTTTACCAATGGAAGCAACATCGCCGGCATAATCCAGTACATCATCAATAATTTGAAAAGCGGTGCCGACATGGGTGCCGTAGTTTTTTAAGGCCAATTCTTGTGCTTCAGTGGCTTGCGCCATGATTGCGCCAACTTGTGCTGCGGCCTGAAACAGCTTAGCGGTTTTATATTCGATAACATGCAGATACTCTGCTTCGGTTACTTCGATGTTGCCGATATTCATTAGCTGCAATACTTCACCTTCAGCAATGATGTTGGTGGCTTCTGCCATAACTTCAAGAATACGCAGCTTACCTGTGGCCACCATTAGCTGAAAAGCTCGGGTATAGAGAAAGTCGCCTACCAGCACGGCAGCGGCGTTGCCAAACATATTATTGGCGGTTTTCCGCCCGCGCCGCAGATCACTTTCGTCGACTACATCATCATGCAGTAGCGTAGAAGTGTGGATAAATTCGACCATGGCGGCGAGAGAAAAGAGGGGATCATCCTCATAGCCCAGTGCTTTGCCAGCCAGTATGGTGAGGATCGGACGCAAACGTTTACCACCGGCGCTGATGATATATTGTCCAATCTGGGAAATCAGCACAACGTCTGAGTCAACGGCCTGATTAATCACGCGGTTAACGCGTTGCAGGTCATCAGGCAAATGTTTCTGAAAATAGGGCAGATGTTCAAGCATGTGTTTTAGTTTTTGACTTGGCAATGATGTGTCGGGTGAGATGATTTAAAGGTTTAATTGCTTGGGTAGGGATTATACTTGAATTCGTGAAGACTGCGAAAAGTTATCTAGCTGATGAGGTAAGTCAACCGGCAAGCATCACTGCTGCTTGATTGCTGCGGTCGAGATCATAGTGGATTGAAATCTAAGCGAATTAATCCATCTATGCTCAGTGGCGGGATGATTACTGTGTAGGCAGGGTGTAAAGGATGGAGTTATAGCTGATGTACAGTGTTGTAGTCGTGCAAATGGTGTTGCTGGGTCATGACATGTTTCGCAGCATGCTTTATCTCTATCTAAGCATTGCCAACGTTAAAGCTGGAATAATCCAAGTATCACAGCGGCACTATATCACTGAGAGTAATGCCTGTTCGTAGGTGAAAGTTAAGATTTTGCAGGTTGACGATAAATGTTTTGATGCTGTTCAAGGAATGTTGGGTAGAGCAGATTTGGCTGCGAACGGGTGATGCCAAGGCTGATGTGCTGATTGAAGAATGGGAGATGCTTCGATTCCATCGGGCTATATGGGGGCGCCAACTTCGTTGGTGAAATTTTATTCGATTCAGCGATGTTGAAAGATGTAAGCATGATGCAGATAAAAACATGACCATGGAGCCAGATTTTGCCTTGATAGCGGAAGCTATCAGTGTGGATTTTTCCACGGCGCGAACCGTTATCCAAACCCAATTGTTTTTTAGCGGTTTTGTGCTTTTTCATTTTAGCGCGGAAGTAACTTTCCAATAACGAAAAATGTCCGGCGAAAAAAAGTAGTGGAGTTTCACCTTTCTTAAGCCCGCTGTTAGCTGAATTTGACTATAGATACTGTTTGGGTTCAGCCACATTGACATCAAGAGTATGCTTGATTTCCGGCATTACAATCGGTTGGAATAAGCTAAGCCTATGCATGATGGATAGGCTTGCGGGTGGATAAATGGCTGAGTCAACGGTCAGTACTGGTGGTTATGGCAACAGGCTTGTTTTTTTCATGTTGCTGGCTGCTGCAGTTTAAAGTTATCCAGGTTTAGGGTTGACATTAATGAGTGGGTTTAATTTTTAATCCACTATATTAGGTAATTATTTTTCATGATTTAGGTAAAAGATCATTGAGTTAATTATTGATTAAAATAGGTGGTAACAATATTGGTTAAATTTGGCTTTTGCCATTTTGCCGTGATCACAAAATTAGGTACTATAAATGGATACCTTTTGTTTCCAGCCATAGTAAATTCAAATTTACTGGTAATCCAGCCTTTTTTGAACTTGAAATTTGAAATTGACGTCATTGGTATTCGAATAACATCATTCGTTAAATCTGCACCGAGAGTTAAGCCAATTAAAATAATTTCATCGGAATTAAAATAAATAAGGTAGTGTTTAATATCAAAAGCGGCTGCGCCCTGAAAAAGTGCAAATCTCCAAAGTTTTGGGTGGATAGAACCATAAATTATTGATGAGCTATTAAAATCGGGTAATTCAAGTTTTTCAAATAAGGCTTTTATTTTTTCTAGCTTTAATCCATCATTCATGTTAATACTCCCTTGCGCTAAAAATTTACGCTTTGTCTTAATTAAGACATTGTTTTATTGATAATTTAAGATTGCCAGAACGAGAAGTTGAGCGGATTGATTATAAAACTATTAAAAACCAATTAAAATTGAAATGTAGAAATGCAGCATAACTATCATATAGGAAAAATTCAGACTGACTTTGTTGAATTGATGAAAAATGATCAGATAAGTTATTGTAACAAATCCTTTTATAAAAGGAGAGGATTTGTATTGAAGAATTAAATAATCGGAGAAATCATAATAAGCGATGATGTGGCTTAGCGACGCTCGAATTACCCGCCTAGGCGGGTTTATTTTTGAGGTATTGAGTAGCAAAAAAGTTGAGGAACAGGGGGTTTTGATCTACTAAATTCCACTTCAAAAATATTTAATGATCAACATCATTAATTTTAAACCATAAGATAACATTTTTTAGGATCAACAATCATAATTATTAAAGTTTTATAAATATTATATTTCTAATTAAAACCATGGTTCATTATTTTTCAATGATGTTTTTTTACGACTGTATTTACTGAAGTTAACAATCTAAAGTAAAAAAGTATTGCACAGGTTTTTTTCAGTTACTTTACTTTTCACATAATTTTAGCGGGACAGCTAAAACAATAAATAGAAAAATAGTCAATAAATCATAAATATACTTGACAGGATTGTTGCAGATGTTCTCCTGTTTTCAACAGACCAACTTAGCCAACCTCTAATTTAAATTCGCTAAAGTTAAGCGCTCAACCTTCATTTTTCACAAAAGTTTATTTTTCTCCTAGTTACACTGAGCTTGGCGCAGATAAAACGTACTTGTTTTGACAGGAACAATTGCTGTTGGGTATAATGCCGAATTCCGCTTTTGAGAGCGGGATATGGTTTTATTTTTTTAACAGAATTCCTATTGGAGTTGAGTATGTACGCGGTCGTAAAAACCGGCGGTAAACAGTATAAAGTTGCCGTTGGCGAAAAATTGAAAGTAGAACAGATACCAGCAGAACTCGACAGCCAAATCGAACTGAATGAAGTTTTGATGATTGCTGACGGTGAAGCGGTTAAAGTGGGTACCCCATTTATTGAAGGTGCTAAGGTAACTGCTAAAGTGATTGCGCATGGCCGTCATGATAAAGTACGCATTTTCAAAATGCGTCGTCGTAAACACTATCAGAAACGTCAAGGTCACCGTCAGAATTTTACCCAGATTGAAATCGTGGCGATTGCCTAATTGAGTGAAGGAATAAACAATGGCACACAAAAAAGCAGGCGGTAGTTCCCGCAACGGTCGTGATTCTGAAGCTAAACGCTTGGGCGTGAAAGCCTTCGGTAATGAGTTGATTCCGGCTGGTTCAATTATTGTTCGTCAACGCGGTACCCGTTTTCACGCAGGTGAAAATGTAGGTATGGGTAAAGACCACACTTTATTTGCTAAAGTAGATGGTTATGTTGAATTTGCCACTAAAGGTGCGTTGAATCGTAAAACGGTTAGCGTGCGTCCTTATACCGGCGCAGACGAATAAGTTTTTACTGATCAGAAGCCCTGCCAGCCGGCAGGGCTTTTTTGTTAAGCATGTTGCTGCTGTAGAATATTCAACGCTGGGTTGCTGTGCATCCGCTATAATGAAGGCTGGATAGGGTGGCACAGGCAAACAAATAAACTGCCCGCGTACACTAATTGCAGACTGAGAATGATATGAAGTTTATTGATGAAGCGAAGATTGAAGTGGTAGCCGGCCGTGGTGGTAATGGTGCAGCCAGCTTCCGGCGTGAAAAGTTTGTGCCTAAAGGCGGCCCTGATGGTGGTGATGGCGGTAAAGGTGGCAGTGTTTGGGCAGTAGCGGATGAAAACATCAACACCTTGGTGGAATACCGCTTTGTGAAACGTTATCAGGCTAAAAATGGTGAAAAAGGACATGGCTCCGATCGCTATGGCCGCGGCGCCGACGATATTGAGCTAAAAATGCCAGTTGGTACCCTGATCCGCGATGTTGATACCGATCAGGTGCTGGCTGATTTAACTCATCATGGACAGCGCATTTGTCTGGCGCGAGGCGGTAAAGGCGGGCTGGGGAATATTCACTTTAAGTCTTCAATCAATCGTGCGCCGAAACAAGCCACGCCGGGAGAAGAGGGCGAGGCACGATCATTGCAGCTGGAATTAAAAGTGCTGGCAGATGTGGGATTGCTGGGGATGCCGAATGCGGGTAAATCCACCCTGATCAGTGCCGTATCAGCAGCGCGCCCTAAGGTTGCCGACTATCCGTTTACCACTTTGCATCCGAATCTTGGCGTGGTACGCAGTGATGATAACCACAGTTTTGTGATGGCGGATATTCCCGGGCTGATCGAAGGCGCGGCGGATGGTGCTGGATTGGGTCATCGTTTTCTGAAACATTTATCGCGTACCGGATTATTATTACATGTGGTGGACATTGCCCCATTTGATGAAGGGGTAAACCCAGCGCAAGAAGCCTTGGCCTTAATTGAAGAATTACGCCGTTATGATGATGCTTTATTTGATAAACCTCGCTGGCTGGTGTTAAATAAAATAGATATGCTGGCTGCCGATGAGCGTGAGCAGAAAATAGCTCAGTTTCTCGCTGATATTGGTTGGACTTATCCGGCGCCCAATGATGAATTTGCATTTGATCTGGATACCCCACGTGTCTTTACCATTAGTGCTTTGGCGCATCAGGGAACACAAGAACTGATGCAGACCATCCAGATGTATCTGGATGCACGCCACAAGCTTATGGCAGAGCAGCAAACCGATAGCATAGCAGAAGTGAGTGAAACCATTTCGCACAGTTTGATTCAGCCAGAATAAACAGGTGAATAAAATTAAAACCAGCTTAACTAAGCTGGTTTTTTTTTGATTGGACGCGGGGTAAGTGAGAAAATATTCAATTGATTAACTGTTTAATGCTGCTAGGTTAAAACTTGAGTGATTGCAGCTGTATTTTAGCTGGGCACACCGTGGCTGCAAATTAGCACAACATAAATTAAGTTTAAGCCAAAGCAAACCAGTTTTAATCCCCTTATTGCTCAAATTGAAGAGTGAACACCATAACCAGCCAGTCACACCAATCAAGTAGGCAGTAATTAATCAGGGCAGGCAAACAGCGAGCAGCCAATGCAACCAGAGCAAATCTTATTCACCCAGTGTTGCAAGCACATACTCAGTGAATGTTATAAACCAAATAGCACCGAACAGTTGATATACCCAAAACCGAGATTAAAAAACACTGTTTACGCTTAGAATTCACTTGCCTGACACGCTAAATGGCTTAAATAGATGCCAAAAACATAAAAACTAGAGCACACCAATAAGCACAATGATTTTATTAACAGCGATACAGTATCAATTGGTAACAACATGATTAATGAAATGCAGGCCAAAGAAAGTGAAAACCTCAATCTATGTTGGGTAAAAATGATGATGGTTACAATTTTAAGCTGAGCAAAATGACCAATATGCTCGGTGGGCTGAGGAAACATCCCTACAGTAACGCCATCTAAATGGGTCGAGCAGAGCAGGAATGATTGGATTAAGCAGAATAGTGATAGTTTTTGGGTTAAATCATCGAATCGATCATATATTTATAAAATATCCATGCTAACAGCAATATAGTGGGCACGGTGTCTGGAGGGAAGACGTGAGTCAGCTGTGATGTGTGGTGATTGCTATTATGTTTCAATGGCTTAGGCACTAAATAATGCTGCCAATCTAGCTGATCAAAGAATAGCAGGTGGAATAAGAATAAATCGGAATTCAGCGATTTTAGAGTAGAGGATTTATAAGAGTGATGTTTAGCAAGCCTATAGCAGCTTTTCAATCATGGTTAACTCAAGCTGGTTTTATATTCATTTGAGATAAATGATTAATCTTAAGTTTGAGAATACGGGCAGACATTTTTTAAGCGCTA
>CALYOS010000064.1 GCA_945267035.1 uncultured Neisseriaceae bacterium
TATTGCCATTCATTAATACTCCATTTGAAGTAATCATCATAGCCCTTTTCCTCTTACTTTAAGTCTTTTAAATGGGTTATGGTGTTACAACAAATTGACATGCTCATAACCGACTCATCGGTATATATACCAAATCCGCAGATTTCTTCTGGTTTTAAGTTTTTAGCACACTTTAAAAAAGTCTCTTTAGTTATTTTTTTAGGTTTTCTTTAAATTCTGAATAGTTCATATTTGTTTTTCCGGATATTTTTTAATATAGCGTTCTAGTTGTACAATGATATTCAGTATTTCTTTTTGATTAACGCTAAAGAACAATGAATATTCCGAATCAAAATCCTCTTTGTATTTAGGGTTTAATTGATACCTTAAAATTATTTCAAGCTGATTATTTTTAAATTTAATCGATATGACGGGCTCCATAAAATGAATTTCATCAGTTTCATCAAAATTGATATTTTTCAAATTACTCAACCATTCTTTTAATTTAACTAATTCTATTGTTAACAGGCAATAATCATTATTATCAAAAAAAAGATTGTTTTGAAAATCGTTATTTCAGTATTAATACTGAGCCAATTTGAATCCCAATAATCTCTGGAAAATGGATAAGCATAACCCTGTTACAGTGAGTTTGAATGCTGTAGTATTATTTTTTAGAATGATCATAATTTTATCGCTTAAATCTTATCAGAGTTACCGTTATCCCTTATTATTCAATACTCTTTTAATTTTCCACAGTTTCTTTAGCTGTGTTTTGGCTACATGTTCACCATACCTGTTTTCAATTTGGTCTACAGTCTTCCACATTCCATTGAATATTTCGCTACTATGGAGAATATTTTGGGTAAGACTGATTAATATCATCCTTGTTAATTATCCCAAGCATGGCATAGACATTTTTGCAGCTTAGGGAAATATGAAAGGTTTTCACCTTATCTTTAAGTTAACGCTAAGTAATGGATATGATGATATAAAAAGTTCTTACCCTAAGCCCTATTATGCTGAAAGCATACCGGATTTCATCAGCCACTCGATATATTTTTTTCCACTATTGATGAGCTCGTCTTTGGTCATCGCATAGCCTGCTTCCGGTTCGTTATTGGCCCCATAAACGGCAAAGATTGACTGGTAATCAGCTTGAATATAATTCATGGTTAATTCAAAGGGTTTTAGCAGTTCTGCTAATGTAACGCCGTATTTTCCAGTTTTGGCATAATCACTTTCTCTGATCCCAGCACTGACCGCTAAACCTATTTTTTTATTTTTCAATTTGTAGCTGTGATTGCCATACGCCCAACCATAAGTTAAAACATCATCTAACCATTTTTTTAATAAGGGTGGGCAATTAAACCAATAAATGGGAAACTGTAAAACAACATGGCTACTTTCTTCCAGTAGTTTTTGTTCAAAAGCGACATCAATGTTTCCATTAGGATAGTGCGCATAAAGATTATGTATTGTGAGTTTATCTTCATAAGTTTGAAGTTGCTCTAACCAATAACGGTTAACTGTTGAAGTATCCAAATTGGGATGGGCGACAATAATCAATGTTTTATTCATGTTCAATTTCTCAATGTCAATTTATCAAGGTGTGCTAACGTTTTTACGCAAAAATTAATGATCTTGATTAATTTAAGTTTACATGCATTTTGCTCTTTGGTGATTATTATCGATAATTAATTTATAAGCCTTTAATTTTATTTATCAATCTAGATAGAACATGAAGTTACAATCCCTTGTTAATCAAACAGAATGATTTAACATGATCAATCTGATCTATTAAAATTGTGATTCAAGCCCCTTGAAGTTTTTGCAATGACAAATAATGAGTACTAAGCTTTAAGTATTGAAAGATCCACACTACAATGTTAGACCCATTTGAAGATTTTCTCTGTCTCGATCTACCTAAAGTTTTCCACGGGACGCTTTAAAATTTTAGACTTACTGCTGGGTCGGTTATATGTATTTATCAGTTATCGCTATCGCTTGTGGAGCTGCATTCGGTGCCATTTTACGATGGCTGCTGGCTATCAGTTTGAACACTTTGCATTCGGCTATACCCTATGGCACGTTGGCGGCCAACTGGGTAGGAGCCTATCTTGCTGGTATGGCAGCCACTTTTTTAACTCATTACATTGATATTGCGCCGCAATGGCGCTTACTGATCATTACGGGATTTCTTGGTGGGTTGACCACTTTTTCGAGCTTTTCTCTAGAAGCAGTCCAATTATTACAATCACATCGTTGGGGATTGGCTTTAACCCACACGCTGTTGCATACGGGGGGTTCAATCCTGCTAACCATACTGGGCATGCTCAGCATGCAGTGGCTACTCAAATAATTTCAACGCAGAATATTTTTTAAATCATCTAGCGGTAGGATGGACTTAAAATAGAGTTTTACCCGTTTGTTTATTCTGCAAAATATACCGAATAATGACTGTTTCGTCCCTTTAGGATCTGCAAACGAAAACCCATGATGATCTGAAAAAAGTCTCATTAGCCATGATGCTTTAACCATCTATGGGTTGGTCTGGTGTGTCGAGTATGAGCTGATAAAATGCTGCATTCAGCCAGTGCCCAAATTTAAAACCAATCTGTGCTAAAGTCCCGGCGTGGGTAAAACCTAACTGTTCATGTAAGGCGATACTGCCGCCATTATCAGCATCAATGACGCCAACTAAAACATGTTTACCGGCTGCTCGAGCACGGATGATCAATTCATCCATCAGTTTTTTTGCCAATCCCTGCCGTCGGTGATCTTTGTGCACATACACACTGTGTTCAATGGTATATTTATTGGCGGGATAATCACGAAATGCGCCCCATGAAGCAAAAGCCAATAATTTTCCTTGGTCATCCACTATACCGATTACCGGACAATGTTGTGCCTGTTTTTTGGCAAACCAGTGTTGCATTGATTCTGGTGGACGTGGATGATAATCATACAAAGCAGTAGAATGGACAATGGCGTCATTAAATAAGGCCAATATGGCTGCAGCATGTTCTGCCTCATTACAGTCTATCAAATGTGTATGGTTGGTTTGTGCTTTGCTCATGTTTGTATCGCCCCTATAAAAAAGACTGCCATAAATAGGCAGTCTTGTTTCGTTAAATCAAGCCTTTTTTGGTCAAATAACCTTCATAATCACCCAGATAATATTCGAAGCCACCTTCACCATCCAATTCGATGATTTGTGTCGCCAGACTGGATACAAATTGACGGTCATGGGAAACAAATATCAAGGTGCCTGGAAATTTTTCCAGCGCCATGTTTAACGCTTCGATGCTTTCCATGTCCATATGGTTGGTTGGTTCATCCATGATCATGACATTAGGTTCTTGCAAAATCAGTTTACCATACAGCATGCGTCCTTTTTCCCCACCGGATAATACCTGAACTTGTTTGCCCACTTCATTGCTACCAAACAGCAGGCGTCCCAGCGTACCACGAATGACTTGTTCATCGTCGCCTTCTTTGCCCCACTGACGCATCCAGTCGGTTAATGTTGCCGGTTTATCAAAATCATTTTCATGATCCTGCGGGTAATATCCCACTTGGGCTTTTTCTGCCCATTTGATTGTTCCAGCATCAGCCTTAATGCCTTCGGCATATTCTTCTTGATATGCTCCAGCCAACAGTTTCAGCAAGGTAGACTTACCTGCACCATTTGGACCGATGATCGCCAGACGCTCACCGGCATCAAGCATAAAACTCAGATTTTTGAACAATTGCTTATCAAAACGTTTCGATAAGCCTTCCACTTCCAATGCCTGTCGGTGAAGCTTTTTCTTATCGTCATAGTTAAAGCGAATAAACGGACTTTGGCGACTAGAAGGCTTAACTTCTACCATATCTGCTTTAATTTTATCAGCCAGCTTGGCACGACTGGTTGCTTGACGAGCTTTAGATTTATTGGCAGAAAAACGCGCCACAAATTCCTGTAGTTCTTGTAGTTTTTCCTTGGCTTTAGCATTGTCTTTCAGTGTTCGCTCACGCGCTTGGGTTGAAGCCAGCATATAGTCATCATAATTACCCGGATATAGCGTTATACCACCATAGTCCACGTCAGCCATATAGGTACACACTTCGTTCAAAAAGTGGCGGTCATGGGAAATAATAATCATGGTTGATTCGTAGCTGTTCAATACTTCTTCCAGCCAGCGAATGGTATTAATATCCAGATTATTGGTTGGCTCATCTAATAATAAAACATCTGGCTTGGAAAACAGTGCCTGCGCCAACAAAACACGCAGTTTAAAGCCCGGTGCCACTTCGCTCATGGTTGCATTGTGCAGATGTTCATCAATGCCAACACCAGCCAATAATTCTGCGGCACGTGCTTCAGCGGTATATCCATCATATTCGGCAAATTTGGCTTCCAACTCAGCCGCATGCATGTAATCATCTTCACTTGCCTCAGTATTGGCGTAAATGGCATCACGTTCAGTCATGGCTGCCCACATTTCTGTGTGCCCCATCATCACCACATCCAATACACGCATGTCTTCATAGGCGAACTGATCCTGACGCAGCTTACCCAGACGCATACCGTGATCGATGGCGACTTCTCCACTGGTCGGTTCTAAATCCCCACCCAGTATCTTCATAAAGGTAGATTTACCTGAACCGTTGGCACCAATCAGACCATAACGATGGCCACCACCAAACTTCACTGATACATTTTCAAATAATGGCTTTGCGCCAAATTGCATCGTAATATTATTGGTACTGATCACAGAAGTGATTCCTTATAAAATCATGACAAAATAGGCTAATTTTAACACAAGGTGGTCATAAAATTCGGAAAACCGGTGTTTATCGATTACAATAAAGCCATAATAATTGTAAATGAAACGCTTTCCTGAATTGAGTGCTACCTGCATCATGCCCAAACTGACCCTCAAGCTAATTGTGTTGTTAATGACCGGAGGCGTAATTGCCGGTCTAGTCGGTATCGCGCTAATCACTTTGCTGCACCAAATTCAGCAGGCAGTTTATGCTATCAGCCGCACAGATGGCGTTACTTTCCGTATCATGGTAGAACAAACTAGCGGTATTCACCGTTTTCTGGCGCTACTGAGTTGTGGTGTCATTGGTGGTTTAGGCTGGTGGCTGATGCATCGTTTTTTACCCAAACTGGTTGAGATTAAAAAAGCCATCAGCTCTGCAGCCACACCATTGCCCTTTTGCACAACCCTATTGCATGGTTTGCTGCAAATTATTACGGTAGGCATGGGATCACCGTTAGGTAGAGAAAGTGCACCTCGTGAAATCAGCTCAGCACTCATGGAACAATGCATTCGTCGCCTGCACCTCAGCAGCGACGAGCGCAAACTATTACTCGCCTGCACGGCTGCTGCCGGTTTGGCGGCGGTATTTGATGTTCCACTTGCTGGTGCACTTTTTGCGTTAGAAACTTTGCTTATCAGTTTTCATTTCACTGCCGTGATTGCTGCGCTTATCTGCTGCACCATAGCGGCATGGGTGGGTAGTCTTGCTCTAGGGGGGATGCCTACCTATCATTTACCTGAGCTCCACTTGAATCAGGCATTATTGTTATGGGCGGTGTTATTGGGTCCCATCATTGCCATTAGTTCCTGGCTGCTACAACGACAATTACGCGCCTGCCAACCTAAAAACCGTCAAAATCCTCAGCAGATCTTCATCAGCATTGTTGCATTTAGTCTGATTGGCATGCTCTCGATATGGCTTCCGGAGATATTAGGAAATGGTAAAGCTGGAAATGAATTGAGCTTTGCCGACGCCATCACTTGGCGCTATGCACTGGCACTTTTAATTGGAAAGTGGTTGGCGGTACTGCTCGCCAGTCGTGGCGGTGCTTATGGCGGATTTATTACCCCATCTATGATGTTGGGCAGCATGCTGGCTTTAATATTAGCGTGTTTATGGAATAGCGCGCTTCCTGAAATTTCAACAATCGCCGCATGTATTATCGGCGCCTGTGTTTTTTTGGCAGTACAACAAAAAATGCCTGTCACGGCTATTGTCTTCATTGTGGAAATTACTGAGGTTACGCCGCACATCATCATGCCTATCATGCTCTGCCTGCTCTCGGCACTGCCCACTCAGACCTATTTACAGAAAATATCATCTTCATAGCAGCAGACGAATCTATTCCCTTTTTTTTCCTGCTAAAAATCGCATTTCAGGCTAATATCTTGTACCCAATGTCGGTACTCAGGCTGAATTCAGAGGCATCATTCAGCCCGATTACAGTGATTGATAATTTGCTTCGATTAAATTAAACGATTCCGGAGAACCTGATCAATCATATCTGCGTTTAGCTTAGCAATACATTAACTTTGGTTGAGCACAAATAATTCATCACTCAGCACCCGCAACGGCTGCATGTTACTTTCTCCTTTGATCACTCGAGACTGATCTGAACGCAAGCAAGCCCCACCATAATGACCGCCTACCGTGAAAGTACATACCTGAACATATTGATCATCGACCTTTGGTAAGCACCATAATTGCTGATAAATATTTTCCTGCTGCGCGAATTGACCATGAGTCATGTCCAAAACCTGCTGTTGATGATCCACCAGCTCAATATTATGACCACATCGCCCTGCTATTGGCTTAACGGCATAGCCTTCCTGAATCAATCGTTCATTTAACTCATAATTAGAATCAAGCAGATAACGATGATTAGGAAACATCGACCACAATACTGGCAAAATCGCTTTATTGCTGGTAATCACCGTCCACAAGGGCTCAAACACCAATATTTCCGGACGCAATAATACATCGATTAAGCGCACCTGATTATCTGGTTGCCCAGTACTCACCGGTAAGGCGCTTATCTGTTGTGCATCTTCCTCACGCACCTGTTCCAACACCGTTTCCCAAGCCCATGTTTTCCACACACATTTAACTTCACGACAATCAGCATCGATCAAACGACCATACTGATCCCAATGCAATTCACCCAAGCCACATAAAATCTTACTTTGGAAACCTGCTCGTTTTAATGCCTCTTGCATAAAACGCGCATGATAATTTTCTTCTGCATCTTTATCCTGCATGATGTGGACAAAATCACATGCATCACTATGCTTCCAGCAATCAATTAAAGCATCTAATAGACCTTCACCTGGATTGGCGCCTGCATTCAAGCCACCTTGATCAGCCCACTTCTGTAGAATCAAACCCGTTTCAGTATGGCAGGAAGCAGAATCAGCATTGTATTCATAAACTTTTAACCCTCGCTCATCCATACAGAAATCCAGTCGACCAGTGATCATTTGATAGCGGCGGTTTTGCCAGGACAAGCGCAGCCTAGGCCACAATATTTCCGGTACATTAAAATTTCTCAATAAACCATCATCTTTGATGACCTTCTCCGTTGCATGCATATACATCAAATGCAACTCATTACTAGCCATAATCAATTCCTGTTCAGCACTGGCTGACATCGTAAAATAACGGTAAGCATTATCTTTACTGACATGGTGTCCATTGGCGGCAACATAAGCCTGTTCAATTGGATCAAGTTCATTAAGCCATTCTTTTTCAAACTGCCCTTTTTGCAGCAAAAAAGCCACGTGAATGGGTTTTAATTCCGCTGCAATTTCAGGCTGAGGTAGGCTGTAAGTTGGGTCATCGGTTTGGATCATCCAGCCTAAAATAGTTGTATCTGGATAAGTATCTTGTAAAAAATATTCACCATTGATCACGGATAAGGGCAATTCACGCGTCCATTGCTGCCCGCTAGGTAAACGGTGTTCTGCTAGATTTTGCTCTACAATACGCACCTTATCACTTAACACCTCTGTAATAATGGCTACATGCCCGGTGTACTCGAATATTCCGCCTTCATCCCAGATCAACAAAGCTCCAGCCTGAGGAATTTTTCTACTACCATTGGCATAAGCTTTTAATGGCAATAACGCTTCGTCAAATACCCGACGCAAGATACGTAATGAAAAAATTTCATATGCCATGCCAACATCAGTGAATACCAGTCCATAATTGATATATAAAAAGCGTCGCGCAAATTCAACACATTGCCACTTATAACCCATATATTCATGACCGACATAACTTCGATAGGCAGCGTCATCCTTAAACACCGTTTTATCAATATGAGTTTCGTCCGCTGAGTAGATAGCTACTCCTCCTGGCGCAAACCCCAAAAGAGTACCAAAAGGTTCACATTTTTCCAGACATTTCTTTTCCTTCATAGAGATACAAACCCATTAAATTATTAGACTTTTGCATCATAAACCTTTTTAAATCATAGTTATAATTAATTACACTAAGCTAACATTATGGGTTTACGGTATCCCTATCAGCGATATACAATCACCGAAAAATAAATCAGAGAATAAAATAGTCACAACAAGTTTAAGCTTTATTAGCGACAAACGCCTTCAAAGCGGGTCAAACCATCATTAGTGAACTTAACCAGTATAGAAAAATCCCGTGCTTTAATGCCGATATTTTCTATATTGATGTTTACAGCCGAACAAAAAAAATGAGGTAATTGTATGCAACTCTATATTTATGATCATTGCACTTATTGTGTGCGAGCCAGAATGATTTTTAGCTTTAGAAATATACCGGTGACATTAGAATACATTCTGAATGATGATGAAGATACACCTAAGAAATTAATTGGGCAAAAAATGGTACCGATACTGGTGAAAGATGATCATACTGCTATGGGTGAAAGTCTGGATATCGTGCATTACATCGATCAGTTAGCCAGCACCACGCCATTAGACACAAATATTCGTCCAGAAATCAAACAATGGCTAGACACTGTAGACGAGTACCGTAACGATTTGATCGTACCTCGAAGTACCCGCCTGAATCTACCAGAATTCGCTACGCAACAAGCAAGAGATTATTATATTGCGAAAAAAAGCGCCCGTTTTGGCGATTTTCAACAACTGCTGGAAAAAAGTCCTGAACTCATCAACCGTTTACAAAGCGATTTACATCGATTGGCACCATTAATCAAAAGCAATCAAGCTGTTAACGGAACTTTCAGCCTTGAAGACATTCTGCTTTTTCCAATAATTCGCAATTTGACCATGGTAAAAATCATTGAATGGCCTGCTATCGTATTAGATTATTTGCAAACGATGAGTAGTCAAACCAACATCCCCTTGTACCTCGATCGCGCTATTTGATCGATTAACTACAGGTAGGCAGTTTTTCTC
>CALYOS010000065.1 GCA_945267035.1 uncultured Neisseriaceae bacterium
TTGATGTAATATTTTACGCATAATTTATGTAATTAAAATATTGAAATGTTTGCACTAATTAAGATGTTAACGGTCGAATATGATGCAAAAAAAATAGGGTTAACTATCTTAGTCTGCCGGACAGAGTTGATAACTTTGATCCAATAAATGAAATTGGAAATGTTGCTGATTTTTGAGAATAATTTGTTTGTCTTTGGTGACAAAAATTGCCCCCATTGAATTTCTTTCGTTAAGTGCAGCAATCCCTTTTTTACAGCCCAAGCCATACATAATGGTAGAGAAAATATCTCCAGTTAAGGAATTGGTGGAGATTATGGTTATGCTATCGAGTTCATTATTCAAGGGATAGCCTGTGGCAGGATTAATGATATGATGATAAATTTGATCATCTTGCACAAAATAGCGTTCATAAATACCAGAGGTAACGACAGATTTATCCTGCACCTGAATAATGCCCAGAAGGCTTGTGGCAAAGGCGAATGGTTTTTTTAGTCCTACCTGCCAGTGCTGATTGGGTGTAAAAGGGGACGAACCAATGGTCAGGACATTACCCCCACAATTAATGATGGCGTGGTGAATATCATGCTGTGCCAGTACAAGTTTTATGATGTCGGCAATATAGCCTTTGGCAATAGCGCCAAGATCAATTTCCATCCCTTTTTTGGCTAAATATACACTGTGGTTGTGTTGTTTCAATTCAATTAAGTTTGGATCGATTAAACGGCGTTTTTCGTTAATGGATTGTGCGTCGGGAACACGATGACCATTAAAACCAATTTTCCATAATTTGACCAAAGGTCCAATGGCTAAGTTAAATGAGCTATTCGGTAACAAACTGGCTTGTTTGGCTTGTTTAATTAAATCAAAAACCAATTCACTCACTACTACTGCATGTTTGCCAGCAGCATGATTAATACTCATGACTTCAGAGTGTGGTCGATTGACGGTTAGCCGAGTTTCCAGAGCTTTGATGGTATTAAAAACCGCTGCAACTGCTTGCGGATTTTCCGTTAGCAGTTGCAGGGACACCGTTGTACCCATAAGCTGTTGCGAATAGGTATAGCATGCATCATTCATGATGGTTTACTGCATCGCTTGTCATTAGGCTTTTTGACTATATGCCGCGGCCTGATCACCTGCCTGAATACCAAAGATAATGATATCAGCTACTGCATTGCCACCAATTCGATTACCTCCATGTACGCCACCGACTACTTCACCCGCAGCATAAGCACCAGAAATAACCTGTTTGTTTTCATCCAAGACTTCTGTATTGCTGTTAATGGTTACTCCACCCATGGTATGGTGAATACCAGGAGCTATTTGAATGGCATAAAATGGAGCTTGATTGATTGGGTGACGCATACCGGTATTGCGCCCAAAATCTTTGTCTTCTTTCTGCTCTACAAAGGTGTTGTAACGCGCTACGGTGCTTTCCAAAGTTTCAGGATCGATATCAAGAATATGCGCTAGCTCAGCCAAGGTATTAGCTTGTGCTGCAAAGCCATTGCTAATATAAGTTTCTGCTGCTTTGTTTTCGGTTTTTACTTGTTCATCGAACAAGATGTATGAGTAATGTTCAGGCAAAGCAATGATACTATTGGAAACTTTATCTCGAGTATCTAATTCATTAACAAAACGGTGACCATTTTGTGATACCAGTATCGCACCACCTCCGCGGATTGATTCTGAAATCAGATAAGCTGTTTTCTGTTCCACTGTTGGATGAATTTGAATTTCATTCATGTCAACGGTATCTGCGCCAATTTTTTGCAGTAGGGCAATACCACTGCCGGTTGCGCCTTTATGATTGGTGGTCACAAAATTAGCTAAGTCAGGACGATAATGGGTCACCATTTCGGCATTGGCGCCAAAGCCACCTGTGGCTACGATCACGGCTTTGGTATTGACCCGCTGGCTATTGCCGTCTTCATCAATGGTGGTCACAGCTTTAACTTTGCCATCTGCAAATTCAATTTCTGTGACAGAGGTATCGAGAATGACATCGATATTACGTTGGTTGATATTTCTGACTAAACCGCTAATTAAGAATCCACCTACGGCTTCACCACTTTCTGGACGGTGGGTACGGTCTACACTCATACCGCCGGTGGTGGTTAGGTTGCTTAATTCAATGCCTTTAGCATCCAGCCAGTTAATGGCTTCTGGCGCATGTTCTACAAAGTAATGCAACAATTGCGGATTGTTTTTATTTTTACCGCCCTTAAGGGTTTCGTTGTAAAACCATTCTTTTTTGTCTACGATACCCACTTTTTCCTGGAATTTTGTTTCAGCGGCATTCATACCTGCAGAAGCTTTGTTGGTATTACCACCGATAATCGGCATTTTTTCGATGATGATGACGCTGGCACCTTTGTCATGGGCTTCAATTGCCGCAGCCAAACCGGCACCACCACTACCAATCACCACTACATCGACAGTTTTTTCATCAGGATTGCCACCATCAGCAATGATGGCCACGCGATAGGATTCGGCGATGGCTTTGGTAACGGCTTTTTTGAACGCTTCACATTGTGATGTGGCGCCACTGATGGTATCAACGTAGGGGCTGTTCGCAGCCAGTATTCGATCTTTGATTTCATTGAAGTTTTTAACTGAAACTTGATTTAATTCTTCTGCATTGACTAGGGTCAGATCTTTGATGAAGTTTTGTCCCAGTTCAACGTTGATCACGAATTCATTTTCGTAGTCATCTTTTACGGTCTGACGATAGGTACCTGACTGGAATTTTTTCGTGCTAATTTCACGAACCATGCTACTAACCAGCGGAAAACGCCATAAGGGTTCGGGAATAATTTTATTGATGCGTTGGTCGCTGTTAATGGATAGTTGTATGTCATCTTTAGTTTTGATTTGTTCTGCCCAGTCTGGATAGGCAATGCAACCACGTCCTACAGCAACCAGATCATAGCCATGTTCCACAGCGGTTTCAGCGTCGCTTCTGTTGACCACGTTACCCACACCCACCACAGGGATTTTGCTTAAAGCAGGTGAACGCATCTGCACAAATTTGTCGATCAATGGCGTTTTGTCATCAGTATTGATGATGGAAGGGCGCAATGTGTAACCCATTGAAAAATGCACATATTCCAGGCCTGCAATAGCCAATTTGTCCAGTAAGAACAAGGAATCTTCGAAGGTGATGCCCGGCACTTCCAGCTCTTCAGGGGAAAAGCGATAGCCAATAATGAAGTCATCTGAAGCATATTGCTTAGCCATTTGCCGGCTGATTTCAAGTACGGCTAGGGGAAAACGGGTGCGATTTTCGCGACTACCACCCCATTTATCTTCGCGCTGGTTTGCATGAGGTGAGAAAAATTGCTGGATAAGATAAGTATTGGCACCATGAATTTCGATGCCGTCAAATCCGGCCTGAATGGCACGACGGGCAGCGTCACCAAATTTCTGCACCATATCTTCAACTTCACCGGCAGTCAAAGGAATAGGAGTAGGGGCATTAGGACGCGGAATCGCAATTGCACTGGGACCTACGGGCATTTGACCGCCGATTAGTTTCGGATCAACCATGCGGCCGCCATGATAAATTTGTAATATGGCTTTCGAACCTTTTTCTTTGATGGCATTAGCGATCAAACTCAGACCTTCAATGCAATCATCATTATGGATACCTAAAGCCCCCGGAAAAGCCGGACCTCGTTCATCGATAAAACCACATTCAACAATGATTGTGCCTATAGCACCTGCGCGAGCACGATAATATTCGACCTGATTTTCGGTTACCGTACCATCGTGGAAACTGCAACATGTGGTCATAGGTGCCATCATTAAGCGGTTTTTTAATACCGCGCCATTAGGCAGAGTTAAGGGACTAAATAACGGGGAGGTTGAGTAATCCATATGTAACACCCTTTAGAATAGGTAGAACGGAAGTAAATAATTAGTACTTAGAATTTGAACTAATGTTAACTTAAAAGAATAAGCTTAGCTATTAATTCGATGGCGAATATTTTATCTGTGAGGAGCTTTAATTCATTATTTTGATGCACGTCAAATTGATGTATTTTTATGATGGGGTTGAGTGCTGATTTTTTAGGGCATTAGCATTATCTTAATCCATTTGCTGGCGTTGATAGGTAAGTTAAAACTATACGCACACTCGGGGCGTTGGGAATTGATTAGGTCAAAAAAAAGGGTTCAGCACCTTGGATTTGAACATTTAATCTTTGATCGATCGATTACCGATGATGATATTGTTTCGGTGGTGGCTATCCACACCATTAATATCGAGTTTTATTCAATTTAGCTTCGATCACGAGTTAGCCTCGATGAATAACAGGTATCGGCAAGCCTCAATGAATTGTTTTGATTGAAGACGCTCAGCGCATTTGATGTTTCTGTCTACGTCCTGCTGCTTTGAAATAGCGGTTACCATCATTGGTTAAGGAAAGGTTTAACGGAAATTCTGTTAGTCAAAATAAGCTTTCGATGAAAATAATTTGTAAAAATCCTAAAGCTGTTTTCATTATCAAGTTTAATTTTTTAGACATTCGAAAGAAAAGTGAATAGTAAGAAACTTTCTTTTAATAAATCATTGTCATCAATAAATCGCTTCTAACCCGCTTAAAATGACCTATAATTGAAACATGTGCTGACCAAAATTAGTTAAATAACAAATATTAACCTAGTTGGAGTGTTCACAAAACATGACGTCAATTACTTGGGTCGGGTACAATCACTTTTTTGACTGAAATAAACGAACATGGCTTCTTTGGAAACATGGATAGGCTTACGCTATTTGCGCGCTAAGAAACGTAATGGGTTTATGTCCATTATCAGTACAGTATCTATTGCCGGTATCGCATTGGGTGTTATCACTCTGATTGTGGTTTTGTCGGTAATGAACGGATTTCAAAGGGAAATTCGTAATCAATTACTCAGCGTGGCTCCACATGCCGAACTTGGCTTTTATCAGATCAGTGACGATCATCACTGGCAAGATTTACAAAAACTGGTACAAGGTAATAAGCAGGTTTTGGGTTCGGCACCTTATGTGGCCGATCAAGCTTTGCTGGCTAATGCGGGTGAAGTGCGCGGTGTGCAGATCCGCGGTATAGATCCTGCCTTGGAAGGTAATGTGGTTGATTATGGTAAGGACATATCGCCAAACGGGTTTAATAGTCTCAAACCGGGTGAATTCGATATTATTCTGGGTAAAGGTTTGGCAGAAGCGCTTGGGGCGAATATTGGCGACAAAATTACTGTCATCACTCCAGATGGCAATGTGACGCCTGCAGGCATGGTGCCTAGATTAAAACAATTTAATTTGGTCGGTATTTTACATACCAAAATTTTTGAAGTCGATAATAGTCTGGCTATGGTCCATATTACTGATGCCCAAAAACTGTATCGGTTAGGTGATGCCGTAAGTGGATTGCGGCTCAAACTGGCCGATCCACAAGAGGCTCCTACTGTCATTCAAAATATTGTACCGGCTTCTCTTCAATCGCAGGTATGGATCAATGACTGGACTTTTCAAAATCGCAGCTATTTCGATGCTGTCCAAATTGAAAAGCGCATGTTATTCATTATTTTGTTGCTCATTATTGCCGTGGCGGCGTTCAATCTGGTGTCTTCTCTGGTGATGGCGGTGACTGAAAAACAAGCTGATATTGCTATTTTGCGCACATTGGGTATGTCTCCGGGCGGAATTATGCGGATATTTATGATTCAAGGAGCAGTAGCCGGATTGATGGGGACACTGATTGGGGTTATTTTAGGAGTCACACTGGCGTTGAATGTAGGAAAAATTGTGGCCTTTATCGAAGGGTTAATTGGCCGAAGATTAATTACCTCACAAATCTACTTTGTAGACTATATGCCTTCCTATATTAAAGTATCTGATGTGTGTACTGTTGCCTTCGCAGCATTGCTGCTGTCATTTCTCGCAACGCTATATCCCAGCTGGCGTGCAGCCAAAACCCAACCAGCGGAGGCTTTGCGATATGAATAATCCTCAATATATTATTGATTGTGAACAGATTACTAAATCCTATGATGATGGTGATTTGCAGGTTTCGGTGCTGGAAAATTTAAATTTTCGTGTTGAACACGGTCAAAGTGTCAGCATAGTTGGCGCTTCAGGCAGTGGCAAATCAACTTTACTGCATTTGCTTGGTGGATTAGATAAGCCAACCAGCGGTACTGTCCGTCTTATGGGTGAAGATCTGTCTCAGCTTAGCCAAAAAGCCATTGGTAAACTGCGTAATCGATATTTGGGTTTTGTCTATCAATTTCATCATTTATTGCCAGACTTTACTGCTCTGGAAAATGTCATGATGCCATTATTAATTGCTCGTAAAAGCAGGGCAGAAGCGGAAGAGAAGGCATTGGCGATGTTGGACAAGGTCGGCTTGAAACAACGTGTTCTGCATCGACCAGGAGAGTTATCCGGAGGTGAGCGGCAGCGGGCGGCCATTGCTCGATCTTTGGTCACTCATCCTGCATGTCTACTGGCTGATGAACCGACTGGAAATTTGGATCGCAGAAATGCGCAAAATGTATTGGATATGTTGTTAGAATTGCAGTCTGAATTGGGTGCCAGCTTGGTGGTGGTCACTCATGATGATGAATTAGCCACCCGTTTTGACCATGTGATGACCATGTACGATGGTAAGCTAGTTCCTCAGGTTGCATCTTAATAGGTGTGGATATTCACATTTAGTCTTTATGTCCGATCCAGTTGTTGAGTTTTCAGAAAGCACTCACCCACATCATCCCGCGCTGGCTGCTATTGCTAAAGTGTTAAGCACAGTGGCTCCAGCAGAATGGGAAATTGTGCAGCCTTGGGCAGAAGCTTTATTATCAGCTTTAAACCGAGGTGATAGCTACATCATTGTTCCCCGAGATTATCTTGCTGAACTACGCTGCTGTGGCACGCTGGTAGGCAATATATATAGCTATTCACCTTTTATATTAAATCAGCAACAATTATTTTTTGGCAGAATGTGGCAGCTCGAACAAGATGTCGCCACTTGTATCAGTAAGCTGTGTGCTCCGTCAACTCACTCTTTTGATAAATCTGTAGCTGAAGATCTGCAAAAGTGGTTTCCTGATCAGCATGCCTCAGAACAGCGGTTTGCAGCTGCCTTAGCCTTGTTACAACCGTTTGTTCTGATCAATGGTGGGCCGGGAACCGGAAAAACCACCACCGTTGCCAAAATTTTGGCACTGCTATTGAAACACGTCTGGCAAGCGCCATATCCGCCTCAGATCGCTTTAATTGCGCCAACCGGTAAAGCAGCCACGCATATGGCAAGTGCCTTACATCACGCAATACAACAACTTGATTTGTCGGCAGATATTCTCAAATCCTTGTCACAACTGAGTGGTCAAACTGTTCATCGTTTATTACAATTGCGTCCACCATTACTTACTGGGCCATTCAATCCCACCAATCCATTACCAGTGGATATTCTGGTCGTAGATGAATCATCCATGTTGGATTTATCTTTATTCAGGGCATTGTTGCGTTCTTTGAAGCCCAATATTCGATTGATCCTGTTAGGAGATGCTAACCAGTTACCCGCTGTCGGATTGGGTAACGTGCTGGCGGATTTATCCGTTTCAACAATTCTAACGCCAGCTTTGAGCCAACAATTGCAGCAGATACTCCCGCAACAATCTTTGCCGCCTTATCAACCAGATGTCGGAATTGCTGCGCATGTGGCTACGCTTACCCATAGCTATCGTTTTGATCCGAAAAAAGGCATTGGGGCATTGGCTTCAGCTTGTATCAGTGGGGATGACAACGCGGCTGTACAGGCAATAGAGTCTTTTCAGCAGTTAGAACGTCGACAAGTTAGCTTAGCTGAATTATGTGAAATCTGGTACCAATTACAACATTCGTGGTGGAAAGCGGTGAGGGAGCATGATGTTGAAACTATTTTTTCTCATTTAACTGATATCATTCTTTTAGCCGTGAGAAAAGCTGATGCCAATACTTTCAACCAGTTGTACCGTCAATATCTTGCCCGTCAATGGCAAGTTGATACTGAAAATGGATTTGCCGGTTTACCTATTCTAATCACGCAAAATGATTATGATATAGGGCTATATAATGGTGATATTGGTGTCATGTTACCTGATCCTGATGATGCTCAGCATCTATTGGCCTATTTTGCCCAAGGACACACTTTTCGCAAAATCGCTCTTAGTCGGTTACCTCAGCATGAACCCGCCTTCGCCATTACGGTGCATAAAAGTCAGGGCTCGGAATATGATCAGGTGTGGTTGTTGGCACCACAATCAGAAGCGTCTTCAGATGATCCGTTATTCAATCGTGCATTAATGTACACTGCCTTAACGCGCGCCCGACAGCATTTCACCTTTTGCGGCAGCATCACCCAGCTGACGCAAGCGATTAAAAATAGTGATCATCGTCGCAGCGGATTGCGTACTGCGCTTAATCAACTTATGCAATCGCCGTCCTAATCGGCTTTTCTTAGC
>CALYOS010000066.1 GCA_945267035.1 uncultured Neisseriaceae bacterium
GAATCAAAGCAAAAAATCTTCGTGAATAAAATACTTGTTTGAAAACCTTTAACAATAAACCTTGGCCAACATCTAAAATGTCCTATTAACCAAAAAGTACAAAAAAATTCTATTTTCATCAATTCATTACACACACTCACCTTTTGAATTTATTTGCGCCATCTTTTCGCCCTCCACCAGCCGATCAGTCCATTTTGTGGACCATTGCACTAGATAAAGAACCCAGCAATAAAGCCAAATTTTATTCATCCGGCCAATAAGACAATAAAGTAAGCGCGTCATCTGGGATAAAAATTTTTCCAGATACAACCAGCTGTGCAGACAATTCGATTTGGCGGCACAATTTCCTCAAAACCTTTGGCTAAAGACGTACAAAGCAATTAACTTTACCGAATTGCAGCGTGGTTTAGCCAATGCGCGGCAAGATATCTGCATACACACCGATAAGCCGTTTAGCGCCAACAAAGGTGCATAAATAAAAAATCTTTTAAAAATAATCAGAATAGATAGTTTCTCTGCTAACTGAGCATTTTTCAGTATTGCTTGCATAGATTATTAAATAGCGATCACTCTTCAATAAAACCGAAGGTTGTGACCAATGATGGGCAACAGATTGAGAATAAGCACTTTTTTTACATACATTGCTTAATCTGATTGGTGAAAATAAGTAGGAAGCTGAACGCCGCATCTTTTGGCATAGATATGAAAGTTCAGCAGCCGGACAAGGGCAGCCGCTGGAGATATTTCGGCCAATGTTCACTATTCATACTGTAGCTACTTTTCTGTCAACCAGCTTAGGTTTTTCTTTTATTAATCAATTAGATTGAATAGGATGATGCTGGCAAAAAATTACGTGATAATTTACCTGATTTCTTTTGAAAATCATGCTCATCGAAAATGCATTAACCATTTCGCTTTGTCTATCTCTATCTAAAATTATTGCCACAAAATTGCTTCTTCGAGATAGGCTACGCTTAATGACGATAAATAAAAAAAGCAGCATATTCAAATGCTGCTTTGAAGATCAGATTTTTTTAAAAAATCAGAATGAATAATTCAAACCAATTTTTGCACCGACATTTGAATGACTATTGCTGCCAAATTTGCCATCAAATTGTGCATAACCAGTTAATGCTTTGCTAAAGTTGGCATTCAAACCTACTTTAACTTCAAACTGGTTTTTACTTACATCCGATTTAACATGTTTGCCATTGAGTTTGGCTTCTGGTGTAGACGAATCATACAACCAATTTGCCTCTACAAACGGCAACACGCCATAAGTTTCTTTTGAGTTCTTACCGTAGAAACTTGCACCTAGGCGTACCTGAGCTCCGTCAGCATTGATGTCGGTGACACGACCTTTTTTATTCAGATTGAAGTCATCTGCATCGGTCCAGGTGTAACCCAACTGTACATGCGGCTCGATCAACCATTTTTTGTTGCTGCCTTCATGAACAACAAAACCATAACCAGCTTCTGCTGACAGTGAAATAGCGTGGCTGTCATATTTATTGTGGAAATTTCTTACGTCAGATAAATGCACGTTGGTTTTATTGTTAAACCAGCTGTATTGTGCCCAGCCGTCCACATATAAACCAGCACCGTTATCCTGATTATTCCAGTGACCATAGAAGCCTAAGTTATAACCAGAAACGCTGCCGTCGCCTTTACGCTGACTGTTTTTCAGGTCAGTATCAGTAGAACTGTGACCATAACCGCCATACACACCAGCTTTGAAGTCATCTGTGGAGACAACATCAACACCCATTTCTAAAACTGTGGTCTTGATTTCTACTTTTTGTCTGCCATTAAACAGATCGGTTTTCTCACGATTGTAGCTGGAGCGCATCCAAACATTAGAGTCCGGTGCATAAACTGCAGCAGCACGATCCTGTGCTGTGTGACGGAACATACCCAATGATGCCATTTGATTGGCAAACACTGATCCAGACACTGGTGACTTCAGCACATTTGAAAAAGCATTGGTGTAATTAATGACTAGTTTGCCATTCTGATCTCTGTCAATGGTATAGTCAAAGCCGCTGTCATTATTTTCTTTAATGGTCCATTTGGCATCATCTTTACCTTGAACATGGATAAAGTCTTCTATGCGTCCTTCTTCAACATCAGCATCACCGATTTCAATAATATCGAGCTGGGTATTACCATTGGCATTACCGGTAATAATCAATTTATCGGTTAGATTATTTTCGACATCAGTGTAAATGTTTACCTGACCATTATCACCATTGTAATTACCATTGATGGTTAAAGTGGTGTCGGCTGAATTTTTACCCAAATCAATGATACCACTATTAATTACATCGGCATTTTGTAAAACCGCTGAATTGATATCCGGATCAACAATCTGAATAGTTCCAGTATTGTTTATCAAACCGTTTTTGCTGTCAGTACCAATTACATTAATTACGGTGCCGACTTGGCCATTACTGCTCAAACCAGTGGCATCCTGAATATTCCACAGACCATTATTGTTAAATTGAACCTCGCCATTGCTCTTAACGTCCTGGAAATTTTGATCTGCTGTCAGGTCTGTTTTGGCAAGATTAAGATTTTCAGTAGCACTCAAATCCACAAAACCGTTGATCTTACCATCATTATTAATAATGGTTTGACCGCCTGACGCTCTGGATCGATGTGCAACAATAGTTCTGTCGTTGGACGCAGAAATCTCGCCCTTATTATTCAGAATCTGAAGGGCTTGTGTTTCTTTGCTTACGTCAAGACGATGCTCCTCACTGATCATTTCAACAGCAGCGCCGTCTTTGCCGTTACCACCAATAATTTTAGAGCCGGCATCTAAATTGACATTGATGTCACCATCACGAGAAAAGGCATAAATAGATTTTGAATCTTCACCACTGATATCAACTAAACTATTATTATTAATGGTGATTTTTCCGGTATTACCAGCTGAGCCTCGCATACTGGCATAAATACCTTTGGCATTTTTACCATCTGACTGAATCACACCATCATTATCAATATTGATATTGCCTTCAACAATGCCTTCGCCCTTTGATGATATCGTCATGTAGGCATGAATCAGATTAATATTATTTTTTTGCGATGCTGTGCTCAGCTTACCGTGATTTCTAATGTTAATATCACCTTTTGATACTTGGTGATGATCTTTCCAGCCAACCACATCACGTTTACCTATGATTCCAAAACCAGAAGAAAAAGGAGAGTCATAAATATGGACATCACCGTAATTATCGATATTCACATCACCGATACCTTCCTGCCAGCCTTGCATACCAGTGTGGGCAGATATGATATTACCTGAGTTTTTAATGTTTATATCGCCATTATTCCCACTCAAGGCTGTTGCAATGATACCTGTAGGAGCTCTTCCAGCTTTTAAATCTGCGTTGGGTTTCCATTTCTCCGCCTTAACAGTGATGTCGCCGGTATTATCCACAAAAACAGTGGTATTGCTATCAGGAGAAGTAGCCCATCGAGCGACATCATTACCCAATACAACAATACCTGAAGCAGCATCACCATTGATGTTGATATTGCCGTGGTTTGTGACTTTGATTACTCGTTCTTGTTCAACAGGTGAGCCCCAAATCATGATACCGCGCGTACCTTCATTGTGGGTTTCCAGCGTACCGCTATTGGTTAAATCGACATTACCATTTTTTATAAAATAGTATAATAAATCCTGTCCTTCATCTACATTACTTGTAAGATGACCCGTATTATTGACAGTGATATTTTCATCAATATTACGAATAGACAATTTTTTTTGTTCGCCTTCAGCTTTTGTAACCAACACATCTTCAGAATTGTTGATCACTATATCTGCAAGGGCCATGCCGGAAAACCCGAATGAAACAGCACCAACTAACGCTGTTTTGAGCAGTAAAGATAGTTTTTTCGACTTACCTTTACCTCTCGCAAGTTCTGAGGCAACAAGATTTTGCCCGAACCTGTTTTTTATAACCTTATAAATTTTGTTCATGATTAAATATCTTCCAAGTTTACTTAAAGTTAATTATCATATTGATAATTATGATTAAATCAATAAATTTAATTTAATCAATAACATAATACTTTTAAATCATTTGTAATATGTTGAATGGATTATTGAACATTTTTATCCCAAAATCAATATTTCAAATGAATAAAATCAAAAAGAAACACTGGATTATGCATATTGTATGTATTGATAGACATTAATGATTAAATGCCGAATAATTGAGCCGATATAAAATTGAACAGTACGATAAAAACATAATTTATAAGAAAACAGAACGTCAGGTATTGTTTTAGACTTTTGCAGATAATCTAAGATTTAAGTAATAATCAAATCTAACTCAAAAACAGAATGAATCATGCAAACCTATATAGGCTCAGACAGTGGTATGCCTGTTGCGGCACAATTTGCTCGCAAATTATGCATAGCTGGTTTATGCTTGGCTGATGTTGGTATTTACGCCCACTCTAAGCACAAAATGTTTTTTATTGGCATCGGATGTAACATGTTGGCGATTGGTTTTGGCTTGTGGTGTAGATAAATCATACAATCAGTTTGTTTCTACAAACAGCAATACGCCAAGTTTAATGATAAAAATTCCTGACACTAGTCCTATTTCTGTTATTTCTTAAGCAATTATTTAAATCAATATGCAACCAGTAAGCTATCAAGTCCGATCAAACTTAAAAAAAACATAAAATAGTTTTAACGTTAAAACTATTTTATGTTCAAAAAATCATTAATATTGAATTGATTGCCGGATACATCTTGATTAAATATGATTTGCCGATTGTTCCCAATCACCTAAAAATCAGATTTAAAAATTTGCAGTCATTTTATAGATTAACTAGCATCCAGCTATTTTATCCAAATGTTTATCGCTTAAATCTTCATTAAACCAATCTTCATTGAAAATTTAAAACCGGCCAGCCATGTTGCTGGGCATAACTATTTAATTTGTCATCAGGATTAACGGCTACCGGATCAGTCACTTCTTTCAGCAACGGTAAATCGTTATGTGAATCACTATAAAAATAAATTTTTTCGTAACTGGACATAGTCAGTCCACGGCTTTGCAGCCATTGGTGCAAACGTGTAACCTTACCTTCCTTAAAACTGGGCGTGCCTACATAAGCACCTGTATAATTACCGTTACTGTCTGTTTCTAATTGCACCCCAAT
The DNA here is from genome assembly GCA_945267035.1 of uncultured Neisseriaceae bacterium. Taxonomy (GTDB): domain Bacteria; phylum Pseudomonadota; class Gammaproteobacteria; order Burkholderiales; family Neisseriaceae; genus Snodgrassella. Next base: position 5,188 of record CALYOS010000066.1, read on the forward strand.
CACATTTTCAATACCAAACACATGCGCAATTGGCGTGATAATAAATTCATTCGTGGCAGAAAGTAACAGCAGCTCATCTCCAGCATCACGATGACTTTGCACCAACATTTTAGCCATCATCGTAATATGGGGCAAAATAAACTCATGCAAATATTCATTATGCATTTTATCCAATTCTGCGCGACTAAACCGCCCCAGCGGTGCCAATTGAAACTTCAAAAATTCATCAATATTTAAACAACCATTGATATAATCTTGATAATATTTATTTCTTTCGAAATCTACAAAAGACTGATCTATCAGCCCTTTTTTTAACAGATATTTCGGCCATTCATTATCAGAATCACAATTAATTAAAGTTCTGTCCAAATCAAATATGGCTAGATTCATGCATGTTCCTGTTGTTTAAGCAACTGACGCAGTAAAGTTAAGGTGATGCGTTTTCCCTGAGCCAATGAATAATCATTCAACGTTTTCAGCATCAACAGCAGACTATCTAAATCTCGGCGCCAGTGCGAGAGCAGATAGCGTATCACTTCATCATCAATCGGTATTTGCCGAGCTTTTGCCATACCGACTAACGCATTAAATTTTTCTTCTTCACTCAAAGGTTTGATTTCATAAACCAAACAATATGCCATACGTGTGCGTAAATCTTCGCGAATCATCAGTTGTTGCGGTGGAATAGCTGAACTCAGTAGCAGATTTCCGTGTCGACTATTTCGAAAATGATTAAACAGCGCGAACAATTGCTGTTGCTCAGAAGCACTGAGTAATTCAATCTGATCAATCGCCACACAATCAAGCGCAAACAACCAGTTGCCTAATCCTTCACGACTAGCATCGACATATTCAGCTTTAAGGCCGCGTGATTGTGCCTGCGCCACCCAAGCTTTAAGTAAATGACTCTTGCCACTGCCCGCTTCACCCCAGACAAAAACAAACGGGTCAGCTTGATATTGCAAAACGTAAATGAGTTCCGCATTAGTATGGCCAAGAAATTTATCAAAACCAGGATAATTACGATCTTCAAAGTCAAATATTAATTGATTCACTAGAATAGACCAGTTGAAAACTGCAGTGCGATATCTGATTGTACGCTGACAGGCGAACAGTCAGCAACAGCCTTAGCAAAGTTATAAAAAAGATTTTCATACCACCAGCAACAAACCTTCGCCTTTTAGTGATGCACAGACACCTTTTCATTGAATTGTGTTAACAATAATCTGTTTTACAGCCAAACCTAAAAAAAGAGTATCCCTTGTCAAATTAAACGTCACTTACTCAACTATCGATTAATCTTCAGCTGCAATTGCGGACAAAAAACACCAGAAAAATGATTCAATTTTGTCATCACCATTTGACTATCAATAAGATATTAAAAGAAAATTACCAAATATTTTTACTTTTCTTAATTAACGAAATAGCCTAATATTTCAGACATCACCTACCCATTGAGGCCAACTTAAATGAAAAACTTTTTCTTAGCATTATTTCTTTTACCAATCATTTGTTTCGCTCAAGATCACGTCAGTGAGTTCCTAAAGATTGATAAATGGCTTACTAATGAAGTGATCAATGGGCAAACTAAGGAGCTGTATCTGACAAACCCTCGGACACATCCAGAAAAAATAAAGTTAAGCGGAAATATCCTTACCCTCAATACAGATGGTACTTTTGCTTCAAAGTACTACGCACCTTGTGGATATGACTGTTTTCCTTCTTCTAAAGGCACTTTTAAAAAAATGGATGATAATCACATCCATCTACGCATTGATTCGTTTAAACAACATGGCCCAACAAGAGGCTGCACCCCAATTGATGACCCTACCCAGCGAGATTTAGGGATTTTCCAAATTGAGCCCACTAAAGAGGGATATCGTTTAATTAAATCACCAACATCGAACTCTAATCCATAACTGCATTCGTGCTTACTACCCAATTAGCCAGCACCATCTTTTATTAGTTCATGGTGAATTTTTCCCTTTATGCTGATTAGCCATCGCTTGATTAAGCGACAACATAAAACAATGTATCGTGTATTTCATTTTGG
>CALYOS010000067.1 GCA_945267035.1 uncultured Neisseriaceae bacterium
ATTATAGCTACCCGGGGTGAGAGTGTTAAGCTGTTGTATTTCAGATATGGCATTTACCTGTGATTGGCGTACAAATTATAGGATTTAGGTTATGGCTTTTTTGCTTATTGACTCTTTGAGTCAATACGGGGGCATCAATTTTGTAAAAACGACGATTCACTTTTCTAAATTGCTGCTGTGCGGTTGATAAAAAAGGAAGTTCCGTTGCTTGTTTCTGTGCAGCTATTGCTTTAGGCACTATTTTGCGCGGGTTTGTTGTACAGCTGTTTGTACGGTGCTCTTGGCGATGCCTAAGTGGGTTGCCCATTTATTGAAGGTTGCTTAGGTGCTGGGGCGCAGTTGTCGTTTGATTATGGCACGGTGGGCATGGCAGGCTAAGTTGCTATAAAGACAGGCATCTGTGTTATTGCTCGGGGCATCAAAATTGTCTACTACGGCGATCAGGGTTTGTACCGAGGGGTATTGGCGCGATGCGTTAAGGTACATGACTTCTGATGCATTGGTGTTGCCGGTGGGTGATTCGCTCTGTATTTCTACTTTGATTTGTTGGTTGAAGGATAGATTTAGGGTTGCGAGGACTCAATAAACTGTTTTCCCTAAAATGGAATCGTCAGTAATCAGGTTTGGTTGTCCGTCTCTTGGTGGATGTGCGTCTTTATCGCATCAAAAGGATCTTTGAGCCTACTATTTTATGTGGGCATGTACACGTTGTGTATTGGGGTAAATGGTCGTTGGGTGGGTTGATCTGGTTTACGCTCGCGCTTTGACCGAAGTTGGAAATGCTAACGATGGCATTTTGATTGGTGCTTGGGGATAAGATGGTGCTGTAAGCTGCTCGGGTTGTTGCGTTGGGGCTGGCTGAACTGTTTGAATTGTCGGCTGGTGAAGTGGCACACGCGGTAAAACAAGCTGAAAAATAGTGCCATTATCAAGGCGGTAGGGGAGTGGTGAGCGCTGAATTGGGGGTCTAGTTGTTTTGGTTATTGGGCAGGGTGTTTGAGTTTTTTATTTTTTCATGGTTAATGGTTGGCTGAAGCTGGTTGGTAATGAATTTGGGTTGTGTGGTATGGTGATGTAAGTGGTTAATATAAATGGATCATTCTGTTTGCTGGGTGTTGATGGGGATATAGTTTGTTGTTGAGGCTGATTGCTGCTTTTTGGGGGCATCTGAATTTTTATGGGTTTCGGGTTATAATTTGTGCAATTGTTTACTGGCGAGTTAATCTCGGCTCAATATATGTAAAGGAGTAAGCTCATGTCGCGTGTATATCCCTATCCTTTGATTGCCAAGGAAGGCTGGCCATTTATTCTCGGCAGTCTGATTGTCAGTATTTTAATGACGATTTGGTGTTGCTGGTGGTCTGTGCCGTTTTGGATTATTACGGTATTTGTGGTGCAGTTTTTCCGTGATCCTGCTCGCGATATTCCAACTGGAGCGGAGGATGTGTTGAGTCCGGCAGACGGGCGCATTGTGGTGGTGGAAAAAACGGTTGATCCTTATCGCGGGGTGAATGCGTTGAAGATCAGTGTGTTTATGAATGTGTTCAATGTGCATTCTAATCGCAGTCCGATTGATGGTAAGGTGGAACGGGTAGAGTATTTTAAGGGAAGTTTCATTAATGCGGATGCGGATAAGGCCAGTGAACAGAATGAGCGTAATGCGGTGTTGGCGGTGACTACATCTGGTCGCCCGGTGACTTTTGTGCAGATTGCTGGTTTGGTAGCACGGCGTATTTTGTGTTATGTGGCGGAAAATGATCAACTTCATCGCGGTGATCGTTATGGTTTTATCCGTTTTGGTTCGCGCGTGGATGTGTATCTGCCTGAGGACGCGATATCGAAGGTGGTTATCGGGGATAAGGTTAGAGCGAGCAGTACGGTATTGGCAACTTTGCCGCTAGAGGCTTCGGATGCTGATGTTTCGGATGCTGTTTCTACTGAACAAGTGGCCGATGTGGTGGCTGAAGCTACGGATAAGGCGATTGAGACGACTAAACATGTTTTGTCTCAGGATTGATAGATGAAGTTTTGTAACAGGCTGTTTGACTGTGGATAGGGTCAAACGGCCTGTTTTATTCTGGTAGTGGTTGTACGATCTATATTTAATTTAAAATGAGTTGTAAGTAGGCGGGTTGATGGTGGTGAATAATTGAGTGCGGCTAAGTTGAGGATGCGGTAGGTGCATGTTGCCGGTGGCGCTATTTGAGGATTATTTGACACAATGCCAGAGTAAGATGGGTTAGTGCGTTTTTTATGGTATGGATGAAGTTGGAGTTGAAGGGGATAGATGTTGTTTCAACGGCAAAGTAGGGTAAATGAATTCGGTTAAGTTTTCTCAGGCAAATGGTGAAGCAGCTCAATTACCAAATGAACGGGTAATGCTGGTTGGCGTGCGACTGGATCAGGATTTGAAGGGTGGTGCAGAACGGCGCGCACGCTTATTTGATTCAGCCATGGCTGAAGCGGGGGAGTTGGTGCGTGCCAGTGGTGGTGAGCTGGTTGAGGTGGTGCAATGTAAGCGGCAGCAGATACACAGCGCTTTGTTTGTGGGCAGTGGCAAGGCGGATGAGTTGGCGCAGCAGGTGGCGCAATTGGGGATTGATCTGGTGGTATTTAATCATGCTCTGACCCCGACTCAGGAACGTAATCTGGAAAAGGTGTTGCAATGCCGTGTGCTGGATCGGGTTGGTCTTATTCTGGCGATTTTTGCCAGAAGGGCACAAAGTCAGGAAGGTCGATTGCAAGTTGAGCTGGCTCAGCTGGTGCATTTATCCAGTCGTCTGGTGCGTGGGTATGGTCATTTACAAAGTCAGAAGGGTGGCATAGGTTTGAAGGGACCAGGTGAAACGCAGCTTGAGACGGATCGACGTTTAATTAAAGCGAAAATTACTCGTCTGCGTCAGCAGTTGCAACAGGTTCATAAGCAGCGAGCTACTCAGCGCAAAAGCCGGCAACAAGGGGCTTTGAAAACGTTTGCTTTGGTTGGATATACTAATGTTGGCAAGTCCAGTTTATTTAATCGTTTAACTAAGGCTCAGGTGTTGGCTAAGGATCAGTTATTTGCCACGCTGGATAACACGGTAAGACGCTTGTATCTGAATGATCAGTGCAGTATTTTGCTGTCAGATACGGTGGGTTTTATCGGGGATCTGCCGCATAGTTTGGTTGCGGCTTTTGCCGCTACGTTGGAAGAAACTGCTCTGGCTGATGTGTTGTTGCATGTGGTGGATATCACTCATCCGGAATATGAACAGCAAATGGATGATGTTAATAAGGTATTACAGGAAATTCATGCTGACAACATACCACAGTTGATTATTTATAATAAAGTTGATAAGTTACCAGCATCTTTACGTCCGCAGGGTGTGGTGCGTGCCGCCGATGGTCGGGCACAAGCTGTTTATATTTCTGTGCAGGATGGTCGTGGTCTGGATGAATTGCGAGCGGTGTTGGTTGAATTGGCGCAAGAGTCTGCACGGGGTAATCTTTTAATTGAGCAGTAGTTTTTTTACTGTTAAAGGTATAAATATATGACACAAGAACAATCTGAATTAAATTTGCCTAAACCATTATCTCGTGGGCGGCGGTTACGCGATAACAGTATTTACTTGTTGCCCAATTCGTTTACGCTGGCCGCTTTGTTTGCTGCTTTTTATGCTATTACGCAATCTATGCATGGTCATTATGAAACGGCTGCTGTGGCGGTATTTATCGCTATGCTGCTGGATGGGATGGATGGACGTGTGGCGCGATTAACCAATAGTCAGAGTGCTTTTGGGGAACAGTTGGATAGTTTGGCTGATATGGTGAGTTTTGGGGTGGCACCAGCGTTAATTGCTTATAAATGGCAGTTATTTCATTTTGGTAAGATCGGCTATTCGGTAGCTTTTATTTATTGTGCTTGTGCTGCGTTGCGTTTGGCGCTTTTTAATACGCTGATTGGGAAGGTTAGCAAGAAGTGGTTTATTGGTATTCCCAGTCCGACAGCGGCGGCGCTGGTGATTGGTTTAATCTGGGTTAGTCATACTTTCCAAGGTTTACCTTATGTTAACTGGCTCTGTTTGGTGATTACTTTATTTGGCGGCTTATCTATGGTTGTTCAGATTCCGTTCTGGTCTTTCAAGGAAATTAATTTTTATCGCCGAGTACCGTTTTTTGTGATGATTTTGGCGGTCATTGCTTTGCTGGTGGTGACGATGGAACCATCGGTGGTGTTGTTCGGATTCTTTTTGTTTTATAGTTTATCCGGTTATGTATTGTATGTTTGTCGTCTATTGAGAAAGCGTAAGTTGCATGCAAAGGAATAATTTGCAGATGATGGAATTCTGCTATCTATACTCATGATTGAGTCTACAAAGAAATAAAAGGGGAAAATATGTCAGTTAATTTATCTTTGCCGGATGCTGGAGAAATTCAGCAGATCGATGGGGTTGAGGTATTTGTTGGTCAGGCTGGAATTAAAACAGCCAATCATGATGATTTGACGCTGGTGGTCATCAATCCAACCAATAGTGTTGCCGCGGTGATGACGCAAAATCGTTTTTGTGCTGCGCCAGTGCAAATTTCTAAACAGCATTTGGCGGCTAATCAGGGCATACGCGCGTTGGTGATCAATACTGGTAATGCTAATGCCGGAACAGGACAGCAGGGTAGGTTGGATGCGCTGTTTATCTGTGAGAAGGTGGCTCAGCAGATAGGTTGTCATGCGGAACAGGTTTTGCCTTTCTCGACAGGGGTCATTTTGGAGCCATTGCCGGCAGATAAGATTGCCGCGGCCTTACCTGCTGTGAAACGGGCGTCATGGCTGGAGGCAGCCAGAGCGATTATGACTACGGATACGATGCCCAAGGTGTCAAGTCGCACGGTGTGTTTGGATGGGCAGGAAATTCATTTTACAGGTATCGCTAAAGGTGCCGGGATGATTCATCCAAATATGGCGACGATGCTGGGTTTTATTTTTACAGATGCGGATATCGCGCAACCGGTATTACAGCAAATGGTGGATGAGGTGGTGCAAACTTCGTTCAATGCTATTACGGTGGATGGTGATACGTCAACTAATGACAGTTTTGTGGTGGTGGCTACCGGTAAAACGTTATTACGGCAGGTTGATGATGTAAATGGCGCTCACTATTCGGCGATTAAAACGGTCTTAGCGGATCTGGCTTTGGAATTGGCTCAGGCCATTGTGCGAGATGGCGAAGGTGCCACTAAGTTTATTACGATTGTGGTTAAGAACGCGAAAACGGTAGATGAAGCGCGTCAGGTAGGGTATGCGGTGGCGCATTCGCCATTAGTTAAAACGGCGTTTTATGCCAGTGATCCGAATTTAGGGCGGATTTTGTGTGCCATTGGCTATGCGGGTATTGCCGATCTTGATGTTGATGGCATTGAAGTTTATCTAGGTGATGTTTTGGTAGCGGAAAAGGGCGGGCGTGCCAAGAGCTATGTTGAAGAAGCGGGGCAACAGGTGATGGTGCAAGAAGAAATCACGATCACTATCGATTTGCATCGTGGTGAAGCTGAAGCAAAAATTTATACCTGTGATTTATCTAAGGAATATGTTTCTATAAATGCTGATTATCGAAGTTAATTGTTTTTTCATGGTTAGAAGGTTAACTTGAACGTTGGCGATTGTGGCTACTGATTGTTTGGATTGGAAAACGTCAATTCGGCTTTTCAGCCACTGGTTGTTTTTCAAGCAGGCTTGATGATCATCTACTTGTATGAGCTGGGCTTGGCTGTAGTTAGGTTGGGTATCAGATTATTTTTTCTGCTGGTCTATTATTCGAGTAAAAAAAGATCAATGCATTGATCAAGATTATATTTGCAATGGATAAGGTCTAATTTGCCTGCATTATCACTATATTGAAAGTCGATATGTCTTTGGATCGCCACGCTGATGACTTCAACCGGTAAATTTTTTTAATCGACAAAATTCGGTGTATATATCTGGATGTCGTGTAGTTTAGACCCAAAACCTACATAATCTTGCTGGAATATATCTTTGTCATATATTTTAAACAATTCGTATCCTTGCTGACCATTCATGCTAAAGAGCTTTTGCTCTTGTTAGATGAGTTCTGTAGATGAGGTGAATAAAACATAAAATAATTCTCATTCGAGTGGTTAGAGTAGGCTCATGCTCCATATATATTTTTGATGAATTATTTGTTGGATGATGTTTGTTCTATGCTCGCTTGGATTAACTCTAAAGTTATATAGGATAAAATTTTATCATGAGGTTAATTCAATATGAATACTCCTACTTCAAAAAAGAAGTCATGATATATTTTTCATGCTATTAAAAGTACATTGTTAATGAGTTATAGAGATTAAACCTATTTTTTGTTCTTTTCTTGTCTGTAGACAAAATAAAAAAATTATATTTTTTGGAAATTAAGGGAAATTGATGAAACAAATACTATTCGTTGTATTAACAGCATTATTATCGACGACGGCTTACGCTAATGATTGCGCTACCTATTTTGAACAGAAAGATTTTAAAAAAGCTTTTATTGCTTGTAACACTGAGGCTGATCAAGGAGATAGGGAAGCTCAGT
>CALYOS010000068.1 GCA_945267035.1 uncultured Neisseriaceae bacterium
TAGGTCAATATTATAAAAATTTAATCAGTTGGTTTCTGATCTTCCAATTTGATTGGATAGGCATCACCGGTAAATTTAGGTTGTTTGTGGGTGATATATAAATCAATGATTGATTTCAATCTGGCTAAAAATTCACGCGAGATGACTTTCATATAATTGACGCCTGAAGGAGAATCTACAGCATAACATTGCGTAGATAAGTGATATTTATTAGCAATAAATATGGCTCGCTCACAATGAAATTGTTGGGTGATGATGGTAAATTCATTTAATTTAAACACTTGTTGCGCACGGACGATTGAATCAAGGGTGCGTAAACCGGCATAATCTAAGGTCATTGCTGAAGCCGGTATGCCAGCTGCAATCAGATCCTGCTGCATGGTTTTAGGCTCATTATAATAGGCTTTGGAATGATCACCGCTTAATAATAAATGCTGTACTTTTCCTTCTTTATAAAGCCGAATTGCTCCTTCGATACGATATTGATAAAACGGATTAAGTTGTCCATTACGCAGATATTTTGCGGTCCCCAATACTAATCCAACTGATCGTGGGTTAATTTGATTGATATCACTGGTGGTTTGTTCTTTACCCAAATGCATAATTAGGGGAAAGGCAACGGCGAAAGTAGCAATCAGCAACAAAAGCAAAGAAACAATAATAATCTTAATTCGTTTTTGTTTAAGGAAATGAACGCGCATTTATCGGTTAAATTTCTAAAAAAGGGTTGATAAAAGGATTGAAAAGATCGTGGCAGGAATTATAACCGCAATGCACAAAAATATATGCAATAAAATCATCTTAGCGCGATAAATTTAACCTAAATAGTATTGAATAAATGGTTTGCAATATTCAAAAAAATTTATAAATGATAAATTTTTAGGCGTAAAAGTCTTCATTCAGCTAAAATAGCCAGTATTTTTCCACTTTCTGGTCTACATCATTCTAGAAAGTGCTTGATTGAATGACTTAAATATATTTGGCTTAAATGAATAATATACGCAATTTCTCTATTATCGCCCATATTGACCATGGTAAGTCGACCTTGGCTGACCGTTTTATTCAATATTGTGGTGGGCTAGAAAACCGTGAAATGAGTGCTCAGGTGCTCGACTCGATGGATATCGAAAAAGAACGTGGTATTACCATTAAAGCTCAGACAGCTGCTCTGAATTATACTGCACGCGATGGTCAGACCTATCAGCTTAATTTAATTGATACTCCAGGACATGTGGATTTTTCCTATGAAGTATCGCGTTCTTTATCCGCTTGTGAAGGTGCATTGCTGGTGGTTGATGCTTCTCAAGGAGTAGAGGCTCAGACTGTAGCCAATTGCTATACAGCCATTGATCTGGGCGTTGAAGTGATACCGGTATTAAATAAAATTGATTTACCGGCAGCAGAGCCTGAACGGGTGATTGAAGAAATTGAAGACATCATCGGCATTGAGGCCGTTGATGCAGTGCACTGCTCAGCCAAGAGTGGGGTAGGTATACAAGACGTTCTGGAAGAAATAGTTCAGAAAGTACCAGCTCCCAGCGGGGACGAGCAAGCACCCTTAAAAGCGCTGATCATCGATTCGTGGTTTGATAACTATGTTGGCGTAGTGATGCTGATTCGCATGATAGACGGTAAAGTCCGCCTTAAAGATAAAGTGCGTTTTATGGCCACAGGGGCGGAAACGCTGGTGGAACAATTGGGTGTGTTCACGCCAAAATCTGTCCACAAGCCTGAATTGAAAGCCGGAGAGGTGGGTTTCCTGATTACCGGTATTAAGGAACTGGGTTCGGCTAAAGTCGGAGACACCATTACCTTAGTGCGCGAACCTGCCGCTGAACCGTTACCTGGTTTTAAAGAGGTGCAGCCGCAGGTGTTTGCCGGTTTATATCCGGTAGAGAGTCATGACTATGAGGCGTTACGCGAAGCACTGGAAAAATTGCAACTGAATGATGCTGCCTTAAAATTTGAACCAGAAGTATCACAAGCTTTGGGCTTTGGCTTTCGCTGCGGTTTTCTCGGTTTACTGCATCTGGAAATTGTGCAGGAACGTTTGGAACGTGAGTTTGATATGGATCTCATTACTACTGCGCCAACAGTGGTCTATGAAATCATGCTCAAGAGCGGCGAACGAATCGAAATTGAAAACCCGTCTAAATTACCTGATATTGGTAGTGTTGAAGCCATTTATGAACCTATTATTACCGCTACTATTTTGGTTCCGCAAGAGTACGTTGGCGCGGTGATGACTTTGTGTAACCAAAAACGCGGGGTACAGAAGAACATGCAGTATATGGGTCGGCAAGTGATGTTGACCTATGATATGCCGATGAATGAAGTGGTCATGGACTTCTTTGATAAGCTTAAATCGACTTCGCGCGGTTATGCCTCTCTGGATTACGAATTTCTCGAATTCAGAGCTGCCGATCTGGTTAAACTGGATATTCTGGTCAACAGTGAAAAAGTGGATGCACTGAGTTTGATTGTGCATCGCAGCAATTCGGTTTATCGTGGTCGAGAATTGGTGGCTAAAATGCGTGAACTGATTCCAAGACAGATGTTTGATATTGCTGTTCAGGCAGCCATCGGTGGCAAAATTATTGCGCGCGAAAACGTCAAAGCATTACGCAAAAATGTTTTAGCCAAATGTTATGGCGGTGATATTACCCGTAAGAAAAAACTGTTGGAAAAACAAAAAGCTGGTAAAAAACGCATGAAGCAGGTCGGGAATGTTGAGATTCCGCAATCGGCCTTTTTAGCGATTTTACAAGTTGGAGATTAATGGATGTCAAATACAATGATTATCGGCGCCTGTGTTGTGCTGGTACTGGGAATTTTATTATTTTTTAAAAGTAACAAAAAGCGTGATGAAAAAGGCGAATGGAGTGCCCAGTTGCAATGGGGCTATCTGTTGATTCTGATTGGAGCGTTTGGTCTTCTCTCTATTGTTTTAAGCTTCACCGCGGTTTTATTGCTTTTTGTCTTCATTACCGGAGTAAGCTGGTTTAGACATCGACAAATTCGCAAACAGAATCCAGAGCATGAGGACAATAATCATTTCACCGATTATATGAGTGGATTTTTCCCTATTATTCTGGTGGTCTTTATATTGCGGACCTTCATTGCTGAACCGTTTCAAATCCCATCTAGCTCAATGCGTCCTGGTTTGATTCCCGGGGATTTTATTCTGGTTAACAAATTTAGTTACGGTGTTCGTGTACCTATTCTGAATAATGTTTTGGTGCCAACCGGTAAAGTTGCACGCGGAGATGTGGTCGTGTTTAATTACCCCGAAAACACCCGCATTAATTATATTAAACGTGTCATTGGTTTGCCTGGCGATACGGTCACTTATAAAGATAAAGTTTTGACCATCAATGGCCAAACAATCAATCCTCAACACCTGCCTCAGGAGTATCAGTATACCGATACTATCCCAGGATATGGAGCGGTTACCTTAAAAGCTGAAACCTTCCAAGAACAATTAAACGATAAATCGATTGCGATTTTACAAATTCCGCAACAGCCTGCGGTCATTTTACAAGGGGTACACGTCAATTTTCCAGATCGTGAGTTATGCACTTACTTCGCTGATGGTAGTGGATTTAGCTGTAAAGTCCCTGAAGGTAAATATTTTATGATGGGTGACAATCGCGATAACAGTGAAGACAGCCGCTACTGGGGCTTTGTTGATGATAAGCTTCTGGTCGGTAAAGCATTTTTGATTTGGTTGAATTTGGGTGATTTTAGTCGCATCGGCACCAGTATCAATTAACTATGCAGAAAACGGGCACGCTCATCGATGTGGGCGTGCCCTGAAATATTATTTGCAGGGATAATTTTTAACTTTGAGTTAATATCGTACTCGTTGTTAAAGTTGAAATTTAAACAATTAGTTAAGTTTGCTGCCCATTCGGCAGCTCATGCCGCTAATTAAGTCAGAGATATTAAAGTAAGATAATGAATAAAACTGATGCACGCCATCAAAATGCATTGCGCCACGTGCAAAAAATGCTCGGATATACATTTAAACAAGCTCAATTTTTGCGACAAGCTTTGACTCATCGCAGTTATAGTGCTCAACATAATGAACGCTTTGAATTCGTTGGTGACTCTATTTTAAATTATACCGTTGCCAAAATGTTGTTCACCGCTTTTCCAAAATTATCTGAAGGCGAATTATCACGCATGCGTGCTAATTTGGTTAATCAGGAAACTTTAGCCAAAATTGCGACAGAATTAAATGTTGGCGATGCATTACTCTTGGGCGCAGGTGAGTTGAAAAGCGGGGGCTTTCGCCGACCCTCAATTCTGGCTGATGCCATGGAAGCGTTATTTGCTGCGGTCAGCTTTGATGCGGATTTCAATACTGCTGAGTCGGTAGTACGTCATCTCTATACTGAAAGAGTAAAACAAATTAATCCTAATGATAGCGGCAAAGATGCCAAAACCCGTTTACAGGAAGGTTTACAAGCTCGGCGGTTAGGATTACCCAAATATCGGATAATCGGGCAAATCGGTGATATCAGTGAACAGCAATTTGTTGTTCAATGCGATCTGGGTGAATTAGGTTTTCAAACTGAAGCCAGCGGGCATAGTCGACGTGAAGCGGAACAGCAAACAGCAGAGACTGCGCTCAAATGGTTAGAGCAAAATTATCCATCTGGCAAACTGATAAAAAAGTAGTGTAAGTACATTGGTAAACTTCATGAAATTTGTTGGGATAATATTATTACTGTTCACCAGCATGGTGATGGCTAAACCAATCAAAGTTTCGCAAAACAGTTATCCCACTATAAAATATAAAGCGGGTAAAGAGTACTTAGCCGAACAATTGAGCAGATCGGAGCAAAAAGATCGTTTTGGTCGCCATTTTTTTGCTAATCCACAAGAATTTAGAAAAATTTTGGCTTTGGTGGATCCTGAATTAGCCGCTCAAGGTAAATGGCATTCAATGGGAATCCAGCCATGGCCTAACCATCCAGGAAATTACATATTCATTGCTTGTGATCACCAGACCAACCAAGACGAGCAGTTTTTTTGTCCAGATCCAGCGCAAGGTAAAACCATCATAGCCTTGTTAAAATATAATGCAAAAAAAGAATTTATACTGGCGGCTAAACCTTGGATCAATGATGGTGAAGCTCTAGCCGAAGATCGCGATGACAAGAATAAGGCATTTTTATTAAGAGACGGTGATAGCGATGAAATTATCGGTAGGGGGCGCCCAGCAGGTTTTGATTTTACCCGCTACCGATTAAGCGCCAAAGTGTCAGCGTTTGGATTGAAATACATTGTTACCCATAATCATCGTCCTACTAAAACGATAGACGAAGGCGTCATGCTTTTTGCTGTCATCAATGGTCATCTACGACCACTTTTGAATGTCCCTACTTATCATTTAGCTTTTGATACCGAAACAGGAGACGATGGTACTATCCATTTGAATCATGTATTTGAGGAAAATATTTATCCACTTATTGTGCAGTCGAATTCTTATAAAGGTATGCATATTGTCGATTGGATAGATCAACGCAAAAAAGGCTTCTGGGCCACTCGGTACGTTTGGGATGGTATTAATCGATATCGAATTTATATATCTTATGGCTCTGATTAACAAGAAAAATTACCGCATCATAGGTAATTCTATTGTCAGCATAAAATCTCGGCATTCAACTTAAATCTGGTATGATGTTCACTGTAAAATCTTTTGATTTTTAAGGTGATTTTGCCTGTTAAGTTTAGAAAGTCATCGGTTAGATTCATCACCAGTTTGCTTTTTCGATAGGTAATTTGATCTAAATTTTGGACTATAAAAATGAAATATTTATGTTTATTTCTGTTACTGGTAAGTCATTTGGTTAACGGCAAAGTGGTTCGTTCGCTTGATCAAGTGGATGCCGCTATAAAATATTCAGCGAGGCAAAAATATTATGCACAAGAAATGTATGGTGCTAAACCCGATGATTTATTAGGCTTTGATTTTTATAAAAATCGTCAAAACTTCAGTAAAATTTTACGTGTTATCGATCCGCGGTTATCTTCTCCGCGTGAATGGGATTTTATCGGTTTAAAGCCTTGGCCTAGTCAAGCAAATACTTATATTTTTATTGCTGGCAGACAAAATGAAAATCCTCAAAACAGAAAAATAGTCCTTGCCGTTGTAAAAAAAGATC
>CALYOS010000069.1 GCA_945267035.1 uncultured Neisseriaceae bacterium
ACAAATTGGCTTGTGGCGCAGAGAAGCGGCGATAAATAATATTTTTCATGCGTTTTTGTTTAGCCGCTAATACATCAAAATTGTCTAACTACCAGCGCTATGCCATGACGGTTAAACCGCTAGCGCTCATGATGACACGGTTGGTGGTGATTTAATGTTGGATGTTTGATTGATCTGGCAGCTATGCCAATAGCTGGCTGTTTCAGCTGCTGCTTTGTTGAGGTTTATTCAGGCAACAATTAGATTTTTTTGCCGATGAATGCCGGCAGTTGCCTGTGTGGCTACGGTGCTTGATCACTGAATGCGCGTGCGTTAATAGAGCAGGAAAGTGAATCATGTAATCAGTTTTGCACGGGTGCATTGTTGCTGTCCCTTGGTTTGCTGCCGGCATGATATTGTATTATTGAATGCTGCTGTATTTATTTAAGTTCAATTTGTTTGGTCTCTTTTCCTAATAAGATAATCGCTAATACAGCTATCAGTATCGCTAGACTGAATAAGGCAAATATGGCGGGTACACTGATATTTCTAGCCATTAATACGCCCACCATTAATGGACCCAAAATCCCACCGATGCGTCCTATCGCTGCTGCCATACCGGAACCGCTAGCGCGAATGTTGCTGCAATATTGTTCCGGTGTATAGGCATACAATGCTCCCCATGCGCCTAAATTGAAGAGAGAGAGTAAAGCTCCAGCCAGAATTAATTGTGATTTCGTTTCAGCCACCCCAAACAGGAACGCACTGATGAGGGTGCCTAGTAAATAGGTGATTAATATCCATTTGCGTCCAACACGTTCGATTAGCCATGCCACGCTAAAGTATCCTGGTAATTGCGCCAGCGTCATAATCAAGATATAAGCAAAGCTTTTAACCATATCAAAGCCTTTGCTCATCATGACACTGGGTAGCCATAAGAACATGCCATAATAGGAAAAGACGACGCAAAACCAGACTATCCATAGCATGATACTTTGACGCTGATAGGGTTTTGAGGTTAATAATTTTAGTTTACTGATCACGCTTTCTGGCTGCTTGGATGGGCTAGCGCGGTTCACTGTAGCTGATTCAGGTAAATGATATCTTAAGTAAAGCGCATAAAAGGCCGGAATGGCACATATCATCATGGCGCCACGCCAACCAATAAAAGGCAAGGGAATAAGAAAGTAGGCGATTAAGGCTGCCAGTATCCACCCGATCGCCCAGAAGCTTTCTAATAATACGACTATTCGACCGCGTATTTCTGGGGCAGCACTCTCACTGACTAAGGTTGACGCCACCGGTAATTCTCCACCTAATCCCATACCAATAAAAAAACGCAGAATCAGTAAACTGGTTAATCCCCAGGCAAAAGCACTTAAGCCACTGGCGATACTAAACATCAGTAGGGTCATTAAAAATGCTGATTTACGCCCTTTTTTATCTGCATAAACGCCAAACACGAATGCACCAATTGCCATGCCAATGGAGTTGACGCTACCGATCCAACCCAGTTGAGTCGAGGTTAGTGACCAGTCTTGTTTTAAGGCTGCCAATATAAAGGATAATAAACCAACATCCATTGCATCAAACAGCCAGCCGGTGCCGGCAATTAGCAACAGTTTTCGGTTGGAAATCGATAGGTTTTGGGATGCAGACATAATTAAATACTCAGGTTGATTTATCAGTTGGCATTAAGTGCCATTTGTCCAAGGCTAAGCTGAGTTAAATTTGCAATGATGTCACAGATCAAATATTTAGATAGCTAATCTGTTTGGGCTATTCTGGCAATCGTGTGGTGAAGGATTGCAGCAGATGACTGTTTAAGCGCCTAGATGATTGATCTGATCGGTTTCGCTGGTTGCTGAAGTTTTAAGCGTTATTCAATCATATAAGGTTTAGTTAGGCTAGACCAGTAAAATTTTTGTCTAGCTTAAGGTGGTGGCATAAAGGTTGGATTTGACCGGTTTCACGTTTAAGTCGGTCAATTTTATGCCATGAAAATGGTGCAGACTGGAGAAAAAAAGCCAGAGTATTGCGCAGCAGCAGAATAGAAGCTGGCACCATTTAAAAAGGGTTATGCAGGATTTGCCGTGTAAAAAAAAGTCCTGTGTGAACACAGGACTTTAACTATATTGATTTACATTTTCATGCTGCCAGTTTCAATGAAGTGCTGGTGCCAGCCTAAGGCTTCGGTCAGAATGTGTGGAGTGTGAATTCCTTTGGCTGTTTTCAAAGCACGATCGTAATAGTCTTGTAACTGATCACGGAAATCTGGGTGAGCACAGTTTTCAATCATGACTTTAGCGCGTTGACGTGGAGCCAAACCACGCAAATCGGCCAGACCTTGTTCGGTGACAATAATTTGAGTGTCGTGTTCAGTATGGTCAACATGAGATACCATTGGAACGATACAAGAAATTTTGTCATCTTTCGCGGTTGAAGGCGTTACGAAGAAGTTCAGATAACAATTGCGTGCAAAGTCACCAGATCCACCAATACCGTTCATCATGCCAGTACCCATCACGTGAGTAGAGTTGATGTTACCGTAAATATCCGCTTCAATCATGGAGTTCATGCCGATAATGCCTAGACGACGAACCAATTCAGGGTGATTGGAGATATCCTGAGAGCGCAAAACGATACGTTCGCGATAAAAATCAATGTTATCTGTAAAATCTTTAAACGCTTTGGCTGATAAGGAGACAGCAGTAGCAGATGCGGTTACCATTTTACCGGCACGAACTAGATCTAACATACCGTCTTGTAATACTTCGGTGTAACCGTAAAGATTTTCAAATGGTCCAGTTAACAAGCCGGCCAGTACTGCATTGGCCACATTACCTACACCTGATTGGATCGGTAACATTTCTTTTGGTAAGCGACCCTGTTTGATTTCATGCGAGAGAAAATCAACGACGTATGCCGCAATTTGTTTCGATTTTTCGTCTGGTTCGCTGAAGACATTGTCACGGTCTGGAGCATTAGATTCAACAATCGCCACAATTTTCTTCGGATCAACTTGCAGGTAAGGGCTGCCAATGCGCTCATCAGCGCGATTGATGTTGATTGGTTTACGATGAGGTGGAAGCGGATTGTCATGACAGATATCATGCATACCTTCCAATTGCAGTGGCAGTGAAGTGTTCACTTCAAGAATCACTTTGTCGGCTAAGTCCAGCCAAGTTTGGTTATTACCCACTGCGGTAGAAGGGATCAATTTGCCATCTTCTGTGATGCCAACAACTTCAACAATAGCGACATCCATGTGTCCTAGGAAACCAAACTGGGCCAGTTGAGCGACGCTAGATAGGTGGATATCGATAAAATTAATTTCGCCATTATTGATTTCCTGACGAACATCACGGTCTGAATTGAAAGGCAGACGTTGGTTAATGGCATGTGCTTGTGCCAGTACGCCGTCACAATCCGGTGCGGTAGATGCACCAGTCCAAAGATTGATTTTATAAGGACGGCCGGCGCTGTGTTCATGAGCAGCCAGTTCAGCAATGGCCTTGGGCAAAACTTTAGGATAGCCGGCGCCGGTAAAGCCACTCATACCAACATTGGCATTATGTGAAATCAATGATGCAGCCTGAGCAGCAGACATGAGGCGTGAATGAAGGGATGAGTTGCGAATACGATCTTGTGCGGACATCGTTGTTCTCCATAAGAATTCGAAATTGTCTGACCCCCTTGGCTGGTCAGATTAAGTGCTGAGGTGTGCTGAGTGCATACTGTGATATTCATCGTAAATCTGAATATGTTTATTGGTAAACAGTGCACAACTGGCGATATTTTACTGTAAACAGTGCCGTTTGGCTGCAATAATTGCCGAAATAATTGCCAGTTATTTGGTTTAAATCAGGCTTAAATAAAGTCTGCTGAAATTTATTAATATAATACAATGTATTATATATTAGTGCCTGATGATTTAGTTGATACATTATGTGGGTAGTATGCTTGTAAACCGCCATGTAACGGATATTTGTCGGCTACGCTGCCAACTTGATCAGGAAAAAAATTGGCGCAGCGCGGTTTCTGCCTGTGGCAACAATTGGCTATTTTGGTAGGGATCAACGGTGATATTGGGTTGGAGTTTACGCAGCCATGTTAACTGACGTTTGGCTAACTGACGAGTTGCCGCTGTACTGCTGGCAATAAAGGTGGATAAATCACTTAATCCAGACAGGTAATCCCAAGCCTGACGGTAGCCAACGCAGCGGATAGAAGGTAGATCGGGATGCAGATCAGGGTATTTTTGGCGCAAATTTTCTACTTCTTCAATCAATCCTTGAGATAGCATGGTTTGGAAGCGGACAGCAATTTGCTGGTGTAATTCGGCTCGGTTTGCCGGTACTAAAGCCATACTAAATAGATTGAGTGGGGGAGTAAGGGTCTGCTGGTGACCAAGCTGACTACTCATGGGTTTGCCAGTGATGTAATAAATCTCCAATGCCCGTTCTATGCGCTGGCTGTCGCCCGCCGGTAAACGTGCTGCTGTTTGCGGATCTAATTGTTTCAGTAAAGTATGTAAATGGGCTATTCCGTGTTGCTGTTTGAGTTCGCTCAATTTCGCGCGAATTTCTGCATCCGCCTGCGGTAATTGATTTAGACCATGCATTAGCGCGTGGTAATACATCATGGTGCCACCAACCAGAATTGGTAAGCGTCCGCGCGCATGAATTTCCGTTACTAATCGAACACAATCGCTGACAAATTGTGATGCATTATAACTTTGCAGCGGTGTAATGATGTTGATAAGGTGGTGCGGCGTGGCGGTCAATTCTTGTGCCGTTGGCTTGGCGGTGCCGATATCCATATCCTGATAGACTAAAGCGGAATCAAGGCTGATGATTTCGATTGGAAATTGTTGTGCTAATGCTAAAGCCAGACTGGTTTTACCCGATGCAGTCGGACCTAGCAGAGCAAAAACTTTAGGCTGTGATATAGACATAGCATTAGATCTTTTTTTCAAAGTCGTATTGTAACTTTATCTGCGGGCTAGGGCGAGTCGCGTTGTCAAGCTGAAGGCTATATAATGCAGATTCACTTAACATGTGCTTTAATGAGTTTTTCACGATTTATACCCTTATGAAGCCGTTTAACAATCAGGATCCAGCGTTGCATGAATAGTCAATTTAACAACATCGGCATTGTAACCAGACCGCAGACACCGATGATTGAGTCTGTAGTGAATGAATTGATGACTTTTCTGATTGATGAAGGCTTAAATGTCTTCATTGACGCAGCCTCTCCCTTAGATGTTGACACTTTGCAAATGATTGATGAAAAGCATGGTCACATCATTACTAAAGAAAAAATGGGGCGGCTGTGTGATCTGGTCATTGTGCTAGGTGGCGATGGAACCTTATTATCGGTTGCGCGGGAGCTGGCACCGCACCGAGTGCCCTTGATCGGGGTTCATCAGGGACATTTGGGCTTTCTGACTCAAGTACCCAGAATGGAGATGTTGCAGGAATTAGCCGGAATGCTTCGTGGCAATTATACGCCGGAAGAACGCATTATGCTGGAAGCATCGGTGTTGCGCGCTCATTCTGAGGTGGCTCATTCATTGGCTCTGAATGATGTGGTGCTGAGTCGCGGTGGTTTGGGGCAAATGATTGAATTTGAGGTGTTTATCAATCAAGAATTTGTTTATACACAACGTTCTGATGGACTGATTGTTTCCACGCCAACTGGTTCAACCGCCTATGCTCTTGCAGCCGGTGGACCCATATTACAGCCAACCTTGCGCGCCTTCAGTTTGGTACCGATTTGCCCGCAATCGATGTCTAATCGTCCTATTGCTGTATGTGATACCAGTGAAATAGAAATCCTCATTACCAAGGGTAATGATGTACGAGTGCATTTTGATGGTCAGGCTTTTTTTGATCTGGAAATGATGGATAGAGTGCGTATCCGTCGCTACCGCAACTCTTTACGCATTTTACATCCAGTCAATTACCAGTATTACAAAACATTACGCCAAAAACTCCATTGGGGCGATCAATTGGTTTAGCGGGATAACAATCCGT
>CALYOS010000070.1 GCA_945267035.1 uncultured Neisseriaceae bacterium
ATGATCACGTCCATTTTTATATGGAGTTCGGAAAATATATTCTATTTAGCAACACGGATAATTACGACTACCAAACACGCTTCATCAATGTGTTGCAGTTTCTAGCAAAAGACAGAAGAGAACAACTGAAAAAACAGCCAAATAAAGATGCAATCAGCAAAACATTGGTGTCTGGGCAGCAGGCTTAAAATAAATACATTAATCAATCTTATCAACAAATAGGGTATATTTTCAGCATATGCATCCTCACCATTTCAGGCAGTAGCAAAAATAAAAACTGAAAAGGGTTAAAACATGGCGCTTCATACGCAAAAATCTGGCAAAAGCTGTGCATCAATCAGGATGAAATCTTAATTTTCGTTTTTGGCTCAGCTGTAACTCAGCTTATCGCCCAACGCGACTGCGCGGCTTATGTGGTTTATTTAATTAATCTATCGAAATGGGTGCGTATTTTTTATTCTGTGCGCATTTTGTCGCTGCACAAGCATTAGGCTTGCTTCTGGGGTTTGGCTGAGTCTTATTATTTGTCATTTTAGCTTTGTATAAAGTTCTGATTCTCAAATTATTTTAATAAGGTGATTGATCTTTGAGATGGTGTTGATTTGGGAGCAATAATTTGATGACCGAATTTTGCTGCGGTCGGTATTGATTTGGCGAGAGTTGGGTTTTGCAGGGAGGCGGTTTGATGGGCTGGGGTGTGAGTGTAATGAGGTGTTTGGATTGAATGGTGGCAGGGATTGTGTGGAAGGAAATCAGTTGATATTGGCCTGACGGTTTGTGTTTTGTGATCAAGCTGATTATTATTTATGTTTAATTATTTGTGAGCAGGTGATGCGATGAGTGAAAAACAGGATGTGCAGGAGTTGCAAGCAGCGATAACCCGTTTGCAAGGGGTGAAGTCGTTGATTTTGTCTACGGTAAATGAGGAGGGTGTCCCGCAGGCGAGTTATGCCCCGTTTGTTGAGCATGATAGCAGTTTGTATGTGTTGTTGTCTGGGTTGGCTTTGCATACGCAAAATTTGCTGAAGCAGGAACAGGCCAATGTGATGCTGATTGAAGATGAGGCGGTGGCGCGAAATATTTTTGCCCGCGCGCGCTTGAATTATTCAGTATCGGTGTCGGTGGTGGAAAAGGATACATCACCCGGTGTTGAGGTATTACAAGCGATGAAGGATAAGCTGGGTAATACGGTAGATGTGCTGGCAGATTTGCCTGATTTTATGCTGTTTCGACTGCAACTGGAGAAGGCGCGCTTGGTGATTGGTTTTGGTCGTGCATATGTGTTTGTTCCGGGTGAGGTTGACGGGGCAATACAGTTAACGGAAAAAAATAGTTTGAAGGCTTAGGTTGATGCTTAGTGGTGCGGGATCTGTGCATTCTTGAAAAATCCCGTACAATACTTTTTTTGGGGAATAACCGGAGCAGTACTGATGTGGAGCTGGTCTAAACGCTTTTGGGTGATTGTGTATACGGTCTATGTATATGATCTGTTGGAGGTGGCACGCACTCATGTACCTCACGTATGGCTACGCAGAATTTTGCGTTTGTTGCCAAGGGGACGTAAATATCGTGCGTTAGCACCGGCTGTTCGTTTACGTTTGGCTCTGGAGAGTCTGGGTCCGATTTTTGTCAAGTTTGGGCAGGTGCTATCAACGCGGCCGGATATTCTGCCGGCGGATTATGCTCGTGAGCTGGCTTTGCTACAGGATCATGTGCCGCCGTTTGACAGTGATATTGCGATTAATGTGATTGAAAGTGAGCTGGGCAAGCCTTTGGATGCTTTGTATGCCTGCTTTAATCCGCAACCCATGGCGAGTGCTTCTATTGCTCAGGTGCATGAGGCGCATTTGTATAATGCACAGGGCGGAATTGGTCAGAAGGTTGCGGTTAAGGTTTTGCGTCCGAATATTGCGCCGGTGATCAATCAGGATCTGGCGTTGATGAATATTGCTGCGCGCTGGGTGGAACGGTTGTTTGCTGATGCCAAGCGTTTGAAACCGCGTGAGGTGGTGGCAGAATTTAAAAATTATCTGCATGATGAACTTGATCTGATGAAGGAAGCGGCTAATGCCAGTTTGCTCGGTCGTCAGTTTAAAGACAGTGAAATGCTGATTATTCCGGAAGTTTATTACGATTATTGTGCCCGTAAGGTGTTGACGATTGAATGGATGGACGGAATACCGATTTCCAATTTGGCTCAATTGCACGCTCGCCATATTGATGTGAAGCAGCTGGCACGCTACGGGGTAGAGATTTTCTTCACGCAGGTATTTGATAATGGTTTTTTCCATGCTGATATGCATCCCGGTAATATTATGGTCGCGGACGATGGGCGGTATATCGCTTTGGATTTTGGCATTGTTGGCACGCTAACAGATTATGATAAGCGCTATTTGGCAATTAATTTTCTGGCGTTTTTTAATCGGGATTATCACCGTGTCGCCACGGCGCATGTCGAATCTGGCTGGGTGCCAGCTGATACGCGGGTGGAGGAATTGGAAGCTGCAGTGCGGGCGGTGTGCGAACCGATTTTCAATAAACCGCTGGCAGAAATATCTTTTGGTTTGGTGCTGATGCGCTTGTTTGAAACCAGCCGGCGCTTTAATGTGGAAATTCAACCTCAATTAGTCCTGCTTCAGAAAACGTTGTTGAATATTGAAGGTCTGGGCAGGCAGTTGGATCCTAATCTGGATTTATGGGCAACTGCCAAACCTTTTTTACATCGGTGGATGCACAATCAAATTGGTGTGAAAGCGTTATGGCGGGTGCTTAAACAAGAAGCGCCAGATTGGGTGCAAATGCTACCAGCCATGCCACGTAAGCTAAATGCGTTGGTGGATGAGAAACGACAGTTGGAATGGCGAGATGCGTATGTGCATTTGGTGCAAACGCAGCGGCGACAGAATTTTTGGCTGGCGATGATTGTGCTGGTGATGCTGGCGATGTTTATTTTCAAATAATGCCATGGATTTTATGCCCGTCTGCACGCTAGATTGACACACTGGTTTGGTGTTGCAAGGGCATCATTGGCATAACTAGGATATTGTCTTAAGCAAATTGCTCAGAAAGAAAAGGTATTTTTACATGGGGATAGAGAAGGGCGCTAAGAATGCTTAAGCTTGAGGGAAACTGAGCTGGTTTTGATTCAGGCAGAAGCTATAACTGGATATTTGAGTGTAATGAATAAGGCAAAATTCGATTGATTACGCTTTACTGGATGCCCAGACAGTTTTAAGTCATTATTTTGCTAAGGTAAACATTAAAACCTAAAGAATGATTTTGGTGCTGGAAGGGGTGGCGAAAGAGGAAAACAAAATCACCCGATACATATGCTGGGCAATCAAAATAATAAACGCAAACACTTCTAATGGGAAAGATTTAACGCTTACTGTTGGTTATAGCAAAGCATTAAATCTTGCTGTGGCAGCAGCAGGAGAGGCAGCTACTAGCGATATTTAAGCTTATGGGGAAGAGATCACGATAGAAATAAATAAGAATATCAATATTTTGGGTGAAGAAGGTTAAAGTAATATAACGAGATGGAATTTTCTAAAGACCATGCACTATTAGATGACGATAAAGGATGAAGGATCCGAGTATTAATTGTCACGAATAATCTTAAAATTAAAAATCGCGACGGTGTTGTTGCGACGTAAAAAGGTCATTCAGCAGGTATTAATATCGATCATTAGGGTATGTGTATATTCAAACTATTTGGTAAAGCCAATTTTGGATTGGGTCGGTCTTGCACTTAATCCGCGAGATTTATTTTTGAATCGTTCACTTTTTTTATTAGTGAAATGAGCATAGCGACCACGAGAAAAATTAAAAACAGGTCGTTATTAAAAGACCAATTAAAATTAAAAAATAATATTGGAAGAAAGAAAACGTGCCGAACAATCTTTTTTAGTTGTTTAGTGACTTGTTTTCATGAGTAGACAAGTAAGAAGAATCAATACCGACCTTGGATGTGAGTAAATCGAGAATAATTCTGACTATAATTGAAATCATACAAACATCATGGATTTAATCTAAGTAAGCAAAGGGAAACCATTTACCAGAAGATTGCAAATTATAATAATGAAAACAAGCGTGTCTCAATAGTTCTCACTGCAGCTTAATCAATTTCATCTATATCATGCTATCTATATCACTTTATCTTAAGACAAGCCATTATTGAGATACATCTTTGAGACCAATAAATCACTGTTGTGGTTGGGATAGCAGGATGTTCCGATAATCGGTTTTTTATAAAATAGGATAGCTAAGTTTGCACCTAAAAAAATATGATTTAACCATTAATATGTAATTTAGATCATTTTTTAAAATTTAATCAGGAGCATTCATGCCCTATAAGCGATTAGAAGAAGGAGATATTTTTGACGATAATTAGAGTGAAAAAAATTCTTTTAGAAAATGCTGCTGGATTTTTCGCATAGAGTTTTAAACTAAGAATCGGTTAAGGAACTAACTTGTTAGTAGTTGTTATTTAGTCGGAGTTTTTCAAGAATTTATGACAAAACTTTTTTAACTTAAGCAGAATGTGTTATTCCTAGAGTTTAAATTGATACATATTTATTCTATGATAATAGCATAAAATAGATTGGCAATTTTTAACAACATCAACCTTTTAATATACTGAAAGAAATTAATTTTGCCACAGGTTTAATTAGTGTTTATAGAGTAGGTGTATGCTTTGGAGTGGGGAAGTATTATTGCCGAAAAAAAATCACTTTCTATGATTATGACAATGAATTTGAAATTAAAGCAAACATGAGTTCTAGATTTTATTCTGTTTTACGGTATGCTTGTTGTTATGGTGGCAGAGATGATTTAATGGATTTTCGTCTTTATGCATTTTAGAAGCTCAGGTTTGACATTTTGTTCCTGAAAAAAAAGGTTGGCAATAAATGTGCAGATTGGGGAACATGCCCTTTCTTCATTTTATGAATGAGCTTTACAACATCATGCGGATGTTAAGCGATTTTATGAGCTAATAGTTCAGACTAGGATAACTATAAATATCTATATATTCACATAAATAGAATGCTTTTTTAACAAACATAGTCACTGGAATAATACGCTACCCGAATCACTAGTTGGGTTTAAAACCGTTACCGCATCAATCCAAGAGAGGTATCATAACCGGTACAAACTTAGGGTAATTTGAGCATGATGTAGGCAATATTCGGATCAGCCGCCGCTGGTTGTGGTTGTTCTGGCGTTGCCAATTTTTGAGACTCGGCAGGAGGGGGAGTCATGGCTGTCATAGGTTGTGTAGGGGAGCTGATATCGAAGAATTGGGATGCCATTTGTGATTTCTTTCATCGTTGAGTAATGGGATAACTCAAGTCGCTATAGTAGTTTAGGAGTAGACGAGTATTTTTAAAGATTCAACTATAGCTTTAGCAGTTAGAAT
>CALYOS010000071.1 GCA_945267035.1 uncultured Neisseriaceae bacterium
CAGTATGATGCTGTTTACATTAATCCATGGTTGAGATCGGCTTTTAGCTTTCCCAATGTTTTTTTACTTTATCCAATGCTCGCCGATCGCGTTTGGTTGGGCGGCCATCTGGATAGGCAGCTGTAATCTGGCTGGCTTGATTAAGGGCTTTGATTTCAGCACGTTTTGTAGCAACGGATTCGTCTTCTACATATAATAATTTGGCTTCAGAAGCAGGTCTGCGCATTGAGTTAAATCGTAAAACCTTGATTCGGTATGGTAATGAATTCAATGTTAAATCTATGGTATCACCAATCTGGATAATTTTGCTGTTTTTCACTTTTAGTCCATTTACTAAAACTCGACCCAGCTCTATGTGTTTTTGCGCCATAGCTCGAGTTTTAAAAAAACGAGCGCACCAAAGCCATTTATCCAGACGCATGGCATTGGCACTATTGATGGTGTTTTTGTTCATGGTGAAGCTTTACATTAATCTTTTTAGGGTTACTACTATAATCAATTACAATAGGATGATAGGTTGTTATACCTATATTATCAAAATGTTATCTTTTTAAAAAACCTTTTTTTACTCCGGAATATCGAAAACCTGTCTCATATAGGCAAGGAATGTACTGTTATCTGTCATGGTTTTACCAGGTGAATCAGATATTTTGGCTACAGATTGACCATTGCATTCAACAAGTTTTAACACAATATTTAATGGCTTTAATCCCATGTCATTAGTCAGATTTGTTCCAATACCAAAGCTGGTTTTAAAACGGTTATTAAAGTACAGGTATAAATCCCATGCTTTGGGTAAATCTAACCCATCGCTAAAGGTCAGCATTTTGTTGCGACTGTCAATTTTCAGTTTTTGATAATGCGCATAGGCTTTTTCTCCCCATTCATAGGGATCACCGCTGTCATGCCGTAGACCATCAAACAATTTGGCAAAATATAGATCAAAATCACGTAAAAAAGCATTCATACCAACTACATCTGTTAAAGCAATACCCAGATCGCCGCGATATTCGCGTACCCATGATTCAAGAGCAGCTTTTTGAAAATCACGCAAACGTACATCCAAAGCTTGAAAAGCCTGAAAAAATTCATGCGCCATGGTACCAATAGGGATCAATCCAAGTTCTTTGGCTAGATGAACATTACTGGTGCCACGAAAAACAGTTGGTGCTGCTGCATTAAGGGTTTCGATTACATGTTTGTGCCAGCTGTAGCGATAACGCCTTCTGGTGCCAAAATCAGAAACCACAAACGGAGAATGGTATTTAAGTTGTTCTACTTCATAGAGGCGAAGAAGATTGGCTTTTTCCTGCAAACGTCTTTCACCTTCCAAAAGTACGGCAGGGGTTTCTAATGGTCGAAAATACAGTTCATTGACAATGGATAGGACAAAAATCTCAAAAAACATTGCCTGAATGATGGGACCTTCTATACGGATGTTGAGAAAGTTATTGGCGTCAACCGAAGTGTGAATGAAACGCCGTTTCAATTGAAACAGCTCCATGTAATCAACAAAATCACTCTTTATAAATCTTAAACTGCGCAAATATTGCAAATCTTCCTGACTAAATTTAATTGAGCACAGCCGATCGAGTTCCCAGTCAAGTTCATCTTTTATCTGACCTAAGGGATAAACGGTTTCATGATTATTGCGACAGCGAAATTCATAAACACCGGTTGCCTGAGGAAATTGATGGAGAACGACTTGTAACATAGTAAATTTGTATAGGTCGGTATCCAGCAATGATTGGATGATTGGAGGTCGCTCGGTGTCTATGGTCATAGTATGCAATAAGTGTATTTAAAAGGTAATTTTAATAGATTATTGAAATTCCAGCAGATTAATTTATAAAATTTTTTGACCTAGGTCACATTAGTCATCATTGGGCATGCGCAAATGAGCACGAGCTATGGCAATAGGTTTGTCCGGATTATCTTGCCACATGGTGACGGTAACCTGAGATATTCTACGTCCTGAATGTAAAATCTGACATTGAGCATAGCTGTCTAGAGCATTGCCAGCGCGCAAATAATCAATAGCAAAATTAATCATAAACGGCGGGTCAGTATGTTCTGTGTGTTCGGATAAATAATGATATATGCATGATTGTAAGAATCCGCCAATTAGACCACCATGTAAACGAACAAGAAAAATATTACCGATATTTTGTTTGGCAAAAGGTAAGTGAAACAGCCGGTTGCCTTGTTGATCGGAGCCAATGCGCAAATTGATTCCCTGAGAATACGGACTGAGTTGATGTGCTTGATCAGTTAACGATTGATCGATTTGGAATATTGGAGAATTCATTTAGCCAGCTCCTGTTGCATATATTCATGTATGGCTTGCTTTTCAGCAATGGTGAGTGGCGTATGCATAAATGTAGTCATACCTAAAGCGAAAGGATCTTGCTCATCTTCCTGAAAGCAGTGGCTGCGAATGTAGGCAATTTGACCTTCCAGACGATAGCAATGGGCGCGAACATGAACTGGCAAATTTTTGCACACGGGACGTAGATAGTCTACACGCATATCAAGGGTTGCGGTATTTTCAAAATCGGTTAATTTAGCAGCCAAAGCACCGGCTGAAGCCATGTCTATCAAGGTAGTGATGACGCCACCGTGTAAATTTCCGCTGCGCTTATCGGCTATGAGTTCTTCACGCCAAGGAATGGAAATCACTGGTTGGTCGGTACTGTTATCACCATAAATTCCTAGCCATTGGCAATGAGGTAGCTGTAGAAGATGATGAAATAAGGCTTGGAAAACCTTGTTATTTGCTGGCATATCTGTTTCTCATATTCATTTTTCTGTGGGTAATATGATAGGTCTTTTGTCAATATTTGTCATTAACTTGTCACTTAATGTATTTCTATGATTTGGAATTGTCACTGACTCATAGCCTGTATCAAGATCGGGGCGGTGGCAGAATTTTGATTGATTTGCACCAGTCCTTCTTTAGCCAATTCGAGTAAGGCTATAAAAGTGGTAACCACCATTGCTAGACTATCATTTCGACCAAACAGTTCGGTAAATTTACACTGCTGATGGGTGTGCAAATAACGCAATACGGATGTCATTTGAGCGCGCACCGACAAAGACTCTTTAATCACATGATGACTGCGGTTGTGCTGGGCTCGAGCCAGTATCGCCAGCCAAGCTCGGGTCAAATCTGCTACCTGAACCTGAGGTGGTTGCGTTACAGCAATAATTTCAACTGGTAACCACGCCCAGCCAAAATCCCGACCAGCACGGGGTAAGGCATCCAGTTCAGCAGCAGCCAATTTCATCTGCTCGTAGGCAAGCAGACGACGAACTAATTCTGCACGTGGATCGATTTCCTCTTCTTCAGCTGGTGGAGGCGAGGGAAGTAGTAATCGAGTTTTAATTTCTATTAATACAGCCGCCATCAATAAATATTCTGCTGTCAGATCCAGTTCATGCTTTTGCATTTGTGCAATATAGCTCAAATATTGCTCTGTAATGGTCAGCATGGGAATATCCAAAACATCAATATTTTGTTTACGGATCAAATACAAGAGTAAATCAAGGGGACCTTCAAAACTTTGTAAAACAACAGTCAAGGCATCTGGAGGAATAAACAGGTCCTGCGGAATTTCTGTAACTGGTTGACCAAACAACCAAGCAATAGTTTGATTTTCCGCGGCGCTTATGGCTGACATAAATGCTCCAGACAAGCCTGTGCACATAATAAGCCAAAACTAGCAGTCACTACCATGGAAGCTCCATATCCGGCACAAGATAAACCTTGGGGTGCAGTTTGATCAGACAGGCAAAGGCCACTTTGCGGAGGCGTGATGTTTTCGGTGGAATAAACACAAGAAATGCGCATATTATCTTTGGGGTTGCGGCTAAAGCCAAACTGTTTACGCAAGGTGTAGCGTAGATTAGCAAGCATGCGGTCATGAGTAACTTTACTCAGATCGGCGCGCTGAATCAAGCCGGCATTTTTTTGTCCTCCTGCACCACCAGAAACAACAAATGGTTGTTGGTGACTGATAAAATAAGCTGCCATCGCCGCTTTAACACGGACTTGATCAATGGCGTCGATAACAAAGTCAAAAGGTTGAGCAAATATATTGGAGATGTTGTCTGCATCAACAAAGTCTTCAATACAATTGACACTGCATTCAGGATTGATATCATTGATCCGTTCAGCGATAGCATCCACTTTGGGTTTGCCTATTAAGCTGATGAGCGCCGGTAGTTGGCGATTAATATTTGATTCGGCGATATTATCTAAATCAATAATGGTTAATTGACCGATGCCACTGCGCGCCAAAGCTTCCACCGTCCATGAACCTACACCACCTACGCCGACTACACAAACATGTGCCTGTCTGAACCGGTTCAGATTGTCTTCACCGTATAAACGGGCAATACCACCGAAGCGGCGTTGATAATGAGTAGAAAAGAAATCAGACATCTGTATCTCAATAAAATTTCAGAAAGCCATTTTTGACTAACCGTAGTATTATACTGTATCTGATTCAGTTTCGAATGGTTACAAATGAAAAGGAGAGCTTCGTGTATAAACATTTATTGGTGGCTGTAGATGGAAGTCATACTTCTGAAAATGCGCTGGATCACGCTATAGGATTGGCGCAGGGTGAAAATGCAGAACTGACTTTGGTGAATGTTGCCAATCCAACTGAATACATGGCTTTGGCTCCTGAGTTTTTGCAGCATGAAAGTTATGAAGCAGCTGCTTTATCAGAAGGAAATAGTGTTCTGGATGAGGCCATGAAAAAAGCATTGGCTAGCCTGCCGGCTGAAAAAGTGCATCGGCATTTGCTGGTAGCAAATAAAGGGGTTAAAGAAATGGCGCAACTGTTGGTGGATTATGCTGATGAACAGAAAACTGACATTATTATTCTCGGTACTCATGGACGCAGCGGACTGATGCATTTGTTGATGGGTAGTTTTGCTGAAACCGTGATGCGAGAGACCAATCTGCCATTACTGATTATCCGCAGTGATGGTGAAGCATAATTCCAGATAAATTGTTTTTTTAAAACTGCTTCAATGGGAAGCAGTTTTTTATATTTTGAAACACCTAAACAGATTTAGCAGAAGGTTAGAATTTCGCAAGATGAGGGTTTAATGAATGGCTCAAGGCATATTCAGGCTGTCATTTTGCTGGGTTGCTGGTTCATTTCAGTTATCAAATCTCACTGATTAAGATATTGTTCAAAGTATCGCTATCCCTT
>CALYOS010000072.1 GCA_945267035.1 uncultured Neisseriaceae bacterium
TAATTCGGAAACGATTTGATTGTATACTTCATTAGATAGTTCCATTTTCCATATTCTCTATTTTCATTAAAGGTGCGCGTTATACCCGTATGCATCCACCTAAACAAATGAGACTCGTGTGTCAAAACTTGAGTAAAACAGTTGCCGCACGATGTGAATATCAGCTCAAACAACTTACTGCAGCTGAAAAAGCCAATTTATGGGCATTACTGGATGATTTTAAACCGGATCAGGTCATCGATAGTCAGTCGTTGCTTGCCTAAAGCTAGCCTGAGCCGGTGATAAAAATCATTACATCAGATTATCAAAACCTTGATTGCTATTATTGCGTTGAGCTTTAGCTTTAGGAATGATTGGTTTGATCGGTTTCTCCCATTGCTCAGGTTTGTTATCTGAATCTTCATTCACTTCAACGCTGTTGCCTTCTGGAGCAACCTGAGCAGGATTAACCCATACTGGGTTAGTCAGTTTGACAATCGCGCCAATTCCTTCGGTCCATTGCAAGGAATTAAGCGTGCCTTTTACCTTGGTTTTACCTGCTGAACAGCTAATACAGGTTAACACCCCACTAGGTTTAGCTATTAATGCATTCAATCGGTTCTGATTGACATTTAGTTTATGCGACTGTGCCCATGAATTGATACTGCTATTGAGTTTGGATTTATTCAAAGAGCGTTTATTATAAGGATCACGATAAATAGCCACCCAGATATCGTTATCTCCATCTACATTGACTGAAGCTTGTTGATAGATTACCGCTGCATCTGAGCCACTTTTAACTGTGCCCGCAAAATCCAATGCATTTTTACTATGTAAGCGCACGCAACCATGGCTGCGAACCCCAGGAACACTACTGGGCGCATTGGTACCATGGATACCCAGACCAAGCTTTGGTTCGCCCAAACGCACAAAAACAGGTCCTAAGGGATTTTTAGGGCCTGGAGGAACTGATTTGACCACCGTCTTGCCGCCCGCTGCCATTTCTCTTTGAATGCTGACTGGTACACTCCATGTTGGATTGCGTATTTTTGCACCAATTTTATATTTACCCAATGGAGTTTGCGTACGTATTTTACCCACAGCAATTGGGTAAGTTTTAATCAATTTTCCGTCCTGAAAAAGAAAAAGGCGTAATTGCGGAACATTCAGAATCACTTGCTGACCCTGTGCAGGAACAGAAAAATCAGGTAATGGAACAGCAGCAAACGCACTTGAAGATATCATCAATGTAGACAATGCATAAAAAGTTGGTTTAATCATTATGAATAATATTCCATTATGGCTATATATACTGGGCGTAATCATAACTTAAATTAATGGCTAATGTGAGAAAATATAAAGTTTTTTTAGCAAAAAACCATAATATTCCGTCTTAAACTGATCTAATACCCATTAATTGATCCCTATGGCTTTAATAATCTTTACATTATCGCTTGGTTATTGCTAATTTATTATGGATAGATAGAGCACAATTAATGCATGATTTTTGCTTTCAGTCATGAACAAATGATTGAATGAGTAAATTAAATAACCATAACAAGCAAAATGTCATCTATACGCGAAAACTTAATGGTAAAACATGATGATTGAGCCCATTTATCATGTCCTGCAGATTCTTTGACAAGTCATGACCAACTAATAGAGAATGCTTAAAACATTTAGTTTTCGTGACGATTTAATCAGCAAAAATTATATAATCCATTTTTTGGGAATAAGAAGTATTAAGGATTTTGTTTGGAACAAAAAAATATTGCTCTGATTGCAGACTGGAATCAGGAAGGTAAAGGCGTAGCCAGAGTTGACGGCAAAGTTGTGTTTATAGAGGGGGCATTGCCTGGAGAAATAGTTCAGTGGCAGCCGACTCGAATCAAGAAATCCTATGCCGAAGGTAAAATTAAGCATTTGCTGAAACCCAGTACTGCTCGAGTAAGCCCACCATGCCAATATTATGCTCATTGCGGCGGATGCAGTTGTCAACATATTGAATTTTCCACCCAAGTCGCACTTAAACAACGTGCATGGCTTAATCAAATGCAGCGGCTTGGTAAAGTTCAACCAGCAGAATTAATCGCCCCAATTTATGGTTGGCCGTGGCATTATCGTGAGCGGGTTACCTTATCCGTCGGATATAAGCACAAGCAATTACAAATAGGATTTAGATCGCGTAATAGTCATGAAATTGTGGACATCAGTGGATGTTTGATCTTACCTAACATCATCTCCAATGCTCTGCCTGTGATTAAAGCACATTTGCAGCGATGGCCTGAAGGTAGATTGCGCAGTATCGCTATCAATCAGGGAAATGAGGTTATCGCCCTGACATTGCACGCTGAGCACATCAATTCCACCATGCGGCAAATAGCCAACGAGCTAATCGAGCAACTTCAACATCAAACTAAAATGCCGTGGCAATGGTGGCATGGTGATGGGGGACAAACTCATTTACAACATGATTCTAAGTCTACACCCACCCTTTCTTATACTTTGCCTGAATATCAAATTCATATTTCGTTTACACCGAGTGATTTTACCCAAGTTAATCGGACTACCAATGCATTAATGGTGCACAGAGCAATGCAATGGCTTCAACCGCAGCGAGGAGAAAGCATTATTGACTGGTTTTGCGGTTTAGGAAATTTCAGTTTACCGATTGCGCGCTTAGGAGCAAAAGTTACAGGAGTAGAAGGGATGGCACTGATGTGCCAGCGAGCTCAGGAAAATGCGCATGCTAATGGTTTAGCCGAGTACACTAAGTTCTATCAGGCTGATCTGTTTGATATTTCAGCTAAGCAGATACAGCAATTGGGCTATGCGCACAAATGGTTACTCGATCCTCCTCGAGCAGGAGCCCAACAATTGATTAGTGCATTGACTGAATTAGACATAAAACAACTCCCCAAAAGAATTGTCTATATTTCTTGTGATCCGGCTACTTTGGCGCGAGATGTCCATTTACTGGTGCAACGAGGCTACCACTATCGTGCTGGCGGAATCATGAATCTTTTTGCTCAGACTGCACATCTAGAATCACTGGCGATATTTGATTGGTATGATTATAAATGATGATTAAGGCATATTACCTTTCATGCTGTAGGTGAATTTTAATATCGTTGATAGAGCAAAATTGATTTACACAATTGGCAACATGATGAAAGATGAAATGAATCATTGATATTTTTTGGCACTTAATTGTTTTTTGGTCAATGTGCTGCCATGAATAGCCTGCGACAAGTTGCCAGTAAAGGAAGCTAATTAAAGGCTGACATATTTGGGGTGTAGATTATCCTTCCTATATTGATTTATCTCCCTTAGTGACATCAAGCCAGCTTATTCTAAAGCCATTTCTGCTGTAATGAATAGAATAATTCTATTTAGGAAAATGGTCGACAGCATGTTTAACCAACGATGTTATTTTACTGCTTGGTTGAGCATATATGGGTTTAATCAATTAAAAATCATCATATTCAGGCTCAGACAATAAAACTTTATTCACTGTAAATTGATGAAATCATCCGCAGCGGCAGACATAGCTCATAAATGGCAAATTGACGGTATAGGTAACTACTAATTACCCAATCGCCCTTCGAACTGTCATTCTTCGCAACTCAACTTACAATTAGCGCACAAGCTTAGTGTGCGTACCAAAAAAAGAATCCAACTCATTTATATATGATCTTGTTTATCGCTCAATAAAATTATAGTTGCTAAATCAATGTTGTATGGTTACGATATGGATTTAACTTGCTGATATTTCAACTAATATTCGAAGAAAATCAACCTGATTATTTTGGTATAATCCATGTAAAATGCTTGATGCTGAACTAACTAAAATGTTCATGGTAAATAGAAATTTAAAGGAAACTTAGCACCACATACATTCACATCACTAGTCAATGTGGACGTATCAATGCGGCATGATGGTATAAATTCATGCAATAAATAAAGTGCAAATGAATCAATTATTTGATTAATTCTCAAGACCATGTGCGTTACCAGGCTGATTGTTCTGCAGCGGGTACCGCTCAGACAGCTGGAAATGAAATTGCTATTGGCAGGGTTAAGAATAACCATTAACTCTATTATTGATACGCTGATATCCACGGTGTGCTTATCAATAACAAAAGAGTGTTAATATTCAAACTGGTGGACTGTAAATTGTTGAAATGGAATGAATGCAGATAGATTGTGGTCGTTTGTTAGGGCAAAGATGCGTCATTGCTTACTTTGTAAATATAAATAATTTGATTTAACAGCTTTATCGAAAAAATTTTATGCATTGATTTTTGACAGGAAGCTAAAACGGAGAATACGAAGATGAATATTTTGAAACCTTTATTGATGGTGCTTTTAGCCGGCGTTGCCGTGCCATCCATATCAGCAGAATATAAAATTGATCCCTTACATACCAATGCTCGATTCACATTGGATCACTTTGCTACTTCTAGTAATGTTGGCGGTTTTTATAATTTGAATGGCAGCGTGCACTATGATGCTGCAGCTAAAACTGGATCGGTAAATATTATGATTCCTTTAACCACTTTATCCACTGGACGCCCTAAGTTTGATGAGCATCTACAAAGTAAAGAATTTTTTAATATGACGCATTATCCAACCATTCGTTTTAGCTCTGATCATTGGATTTTTGATAGGAAGGGTAAAGTGAGAGCAGTGCGAGGGCAATTAACCATGCTAGGGCAAACTCATCCTGTCACCTTAAAAGCCAATAAATTTAATTGTTATCATAGTCCGCTAGCGGCGACAGAAGTTTGTGGCGGGGATTTTGAAGGAATAATCGATCGCTCACAGTGGGGAATCAATGCCTATCTTAACGAAATTCCGGCTAGCAGATACGTCAAATTAAATATTCAAGTTGAGGCAATGAAACAATAAATGGATGGTGCTTCAAGCT
>CALYOS010000073.1 GCA_945267035.1 uncultured Neisseriaceae bacterium
AAATTAAATATTCAAGTTGAGGCAATGAAACAATAAATGGATGGTGCTTCAAGCTTTGGCGCTTTTTAATACCTACCTGCTCAAAGGTGGGTAAAAAGTGTGAAAAAGAGTAGGGGAATAAATCTACATTTATTTAATTATTCGGGCAAGAAAATGAATCATGAAGCTGAAACACGGCTTAAAAAAGTTTTAATTTAATTCAATAAACAAATAAGATGTTTTTTGCCAATGAGACTAAATTTTTTATTAGGAAAACATATCAATCAAAATGAATAAAATTGAAAAGAATAGTGTCGATGACAACTTTGCATATTATGTACTAGAGCGTGATTCTGGTCATTCCTATCCTTTAATTATGTGTGATCCTGATTCGGAACATACGGAAGAATATCTATATGATTACGAAAATGAAAAAATTCTCAAACCAGAAGTAATGGAATTTACATTTAGTGAACCCTATTTTGCTCGCCCAGTCATTGGTGATTATTTTTCCCAACCTGAATCAGTAATCTCAGATAAGTTAAAAAAAATATTGTCTTCACTCAATATATTTGGAATTCAACTAATTCCAGCTATGATTACAAGTAATAAAGGTGATATTTTTAAGGATTACTTTTATATACATATTTATAATATTATTAATGCAATGGATAAACTAAACTCTAAATTCGACGAAGGGGATGATTGCTATTTTATCGATAAATTTAAGCTTGATGAAAATATTTTAAAAAATATTCCGTTAGAAGAAAGATTAATTTTTAAATTAGGAGAAGATCACACAATAATGCTTTATCACCGATCTATAGTTGAAGCATTAATGACTGTTAAACCAACTGGTTTAAAATTTATTAAAGTAGAAGATTGGCATATTTAAGCATTAACGAGCAAATAGTAGCCTAGTAGCGAACCCGGTTAAAACGTTATATGATCAATAACAGAGGTGATGATGGTTGTATTCCAACTTTACTCAAAAAACCGTATTTGAGCGAACAGCCATAACGTATAGCCATAAGTCAAAGCTTATGGATATTTTATCTTATCCATGTACTGCTAAAATTTTAAAGCGTTTTAGAAAAATTTGAGCTTTTACATGTCCTTTCTCAGTGTGCTTATATCTTCATTGCCTTTGCTGAAGTGATAGGTTGAAGAGCTATCGCGATATTTGCAATCCCTATTCTCTGCTGCTGTCTTTTTCGCTTATCTGGTTGTTAGCGGATAGATAATCACACTCCGGTAAACATAATAAAGCCTCTAGGTTTGCCCTAGAGGCTCGACGATCAATTTTATGCAGATTAGCATGATATGTTGCTGATTTACCTGCATCGCTTAGCCACAACTGTAAGAAATATTTGCTCTAACTTGTTTCACATTAACAGGCTGGATCATCAAAATGATTCTGTCTATCTGAATTTAAATTTATTACAGCATAACTCTTTTCGCTGTTTCTGAATCAATGCCAGATCAGTACAACAGCCAAAGCATTGGTCAGGGCAATCTCACCAGTCAAAAAGAATATAGAATTTTATGTCCAAACTCTCTTTGACATGGTGTGGATTATTTAGACTCAATCGATCAATTTATTTTTGAATATTAGCTTGATCAACTAACTGCTGAAGAAATGCGTTGACCTTAGTATTTTGCAAACGACGAGTTAATGCCGGAGCGATTTCAGCTTCACTTGGAATCTTCACGGCTCGGATGTCATTAACATAGAAAATGACATATATATTTTGATTAGGCTGAATTTGTACTGGTGTCGCCGTATACTGACCTTTTTTCAAGTTTTTGATGGCATTGTAAACAGGTCCTGCGCTGTCTTGTAGGTCTTTAAGGTTAATATAACTATTTGAAATACCGCCTTTTTGGCGACCAGCTTCATCAATAGTATATTGCTTAGCTACACTGCTGAAGTTTTTCTTGGCATTTAAATCAGCAATGGCTTTTTGAGCGCTATTTTTGTCTTGAAGAATGATTTCACCTAATTGAACTTCTTTAACGCCAGCGTAATTTTGTACCAAATCGTTATAAGCAGATTTAACTTCTTCAGGTTTAACCGGAATACTTTGAGCAACATTAACCAAATAAGCTTGTGTTAATAAATCATCTTTAAAAATAGCCCACTGAGTTTTGAAGTTAGGTTTTTTGTCATCGCCCAGTTGCTTAGCTTTATTTTCTGCTTGTTTTAACAGATCTAAGTATTGTGGATTTTTATCCAGCTTTTGTTTTTTGGCTTCCTGAATTAGCAGGGTGCGCATAACCAAACGATTAGTAATATCATCGCGTAACTGCTGTGAATCCTGAATCTGGTTATTACTTTCTTTGATGAGTAAAGCAACCTGACTATCGACTTCTTTACTGTCAATTTTGGTGCCATTTACGGTAACCAGAGTATGAGCTGAGGCTAGTCCAGTCAGACTCAACATAAGCGTAGCTGCAATAAGATGTTTTTTCATGGGACTCTTTCTTTTGTTAATTTGAAGCAAGTTATTATAATGCTAAATATTCTTTTGGGGTTAATGCTTTTATACTTAAAGCATGGATGGTGTGCTGTTGAAACAAATCTTCCAGCAATTGATATATCTTGCGCTGACGTGCTACACGCGATAAGTCAATAAAGGCATCACTGATAATGGTTAAGTGATAATGCCCACCGCCATTGTTGTGCGGATGCCCAGAGTGAAGGTGACTATGATCAATCAGATCAATCTGTTTGGGTTGCAACGACTGCAAACGTAAACAGATAGCCGACTGAATATCACTCATTTGGCAATACCTTCATAAAAGGGCGAATTAAAATTTCTTCGTAAACGCCTGCCTGAACATAGGGATCTTGTTCCGCCCATGCCTGAGCTTCATCTAGGGAAGCAAATTCGGCAATGATCAAGCTGCCGGAGAATTGAGTATTATCTTCAGGCAAGGGGTTGGGGCCGGCAACCACTAAGCGATTTTCTGCCTGTAACTCTTTTAATCTAGCCAAATGCAGAGGACGCGCTTTTTGTCGCGCTTCCTGGCTATGTTCGGTGTCTGTGGCTAAAAACATATACATCATCTTTATTGCTCCCTTTTCAAGCTAGCATTGATATACAGAGACTGACCAATGGCAAATAGAAACAATAAAACCGGACTACCAAACAGTTTGTATTTAACCCATTGCCCCTCTGTAAAATTATAGGCTACGATCAGATTTAAACCACCTAATAAAACCAGAAAAATTATCCAAGCATAAGTCAGTTTACGCCACATGGTATCTGAGAGCATTATTTCTTTACCGATGGTATTTTTCAAGATATTTTTGTTAAGTAATTGGGATAAAAGCAACCCCGCAGCCATAACCCAAAATAATACCGAGGGTTTCCACATAATAAAATGTGGATTTTTTAAAAATATGGTGGCACCACCAAACACGATCACCAATAATAAGCTGACCCATTGCATTGTTTGGAGGCGACGGTATTTGAATAAGCACCAGCCTGCTTGAACTACGCCAGCTGCAATAGCCACTTCAGTAGCAAGAATGATATTTTTAGTTAACTCATAGGTAGCAAAGAAAATGATCACTACCAAAAATTCAAAGACGGCTTTCATTAGATGGATACGTTTTCTGTAATAAGTTTATAAAGACATTACATTGAGTAAAAGTACTATAATACCTTAAGTTTCCTAGCTTGGTTAAATTGAATTTTGATTGCATTGATCCGCTGTAGCAGATAAGTGTTTCCTACATTACCATGAAATCCAACATATTTATGATCTTGGTTATGCTTGGGATTGCTAACATAAATTATTATTAGATATTTTAGGGATTAAAGTTGAGTATTGCCTAGTTTTTTACTCATCAGTTGCTCAGTATTCAATTCATTCAGGGTGCATTAAATTAATTTACCTATGATTAGATAATTCCGTTAAATGGTGTTGGTGTTATATTCGGATTGCGTTAGCTGGGGTTGATTAGGAATAATTCATACAGTCGAGTTTCTAAATTAAAAATAATAAATGGTTTCCGGTTTCTATGTGGTTTTGCTGAATTTGTATGAAGTGGTTTATCTGATTGGCAGGCGTTTAGATTTCTTGGTGTATTCATGGTAAATTTATCGCAAAAATTTTGATTTGCTAAAAATTAGTCTGAACAGTTGCTTTTAATAATGATGTAACAGATTTGCCGTTGCTTAAATTTGATCCAGCACGCTCGGTAACGCTCATCCCCAAAGATTGTGCGGTCAACTAAAATTATTTCGCTGCAGGTAGATTGTGAATCTAATAAGTTTTTTTAAGCGCTAAAATATTGGCGATGACGTCTTTAGTTATAGCACTAAGATCTGGCTCAAACCTTGAGCTAGTTTGATTTTAACGATGCAACTTTAATGTAAGATTGGATTTTTTAAGCTTTGGTTTTAATTTCATCATCATTTTTTAACTTGGTTAAATAATGATGTAATGGAATAGAGCAATCAATTTACTGTGGATGGCTTGGGTTGAGTGGATAAATTGCATTTAATCCAACGGGTGTGGATGTAAGTAGGCGGCATGAAAAAAGTTGTTCAATGATAAAAGGTCACCACGAGCAATGATTAAGTTATGTGCCCAAAGATGAACGCTACTTATTGCAACTGTCGCTTTTTGTATATTCAATACTTTATGGTGAAATTATTCAATTTGATTAAAGCGGCAGTAATGAATTAACTAATTATTGGAGTTAAAAAATCAAAGACTTTGGGTAATATTGTCTCTTTTTTTATTTCAGATTCAGCGATTGCTTTAATTTATTTTTCTAGGCATGAACCTAAAAATAGCCAGATTATAAATTGCTATTATCATTATTATGCTTGGATTTTTGCTTAAACATAAATAT
>CALYOS010000074.1 GCA_945267035.1 uncultured Neisseriaceae bacterium
GTGCATAGGTTATTAATTGTGGGTATTTTTATTTCTTGCCCCTTTTGCTGTTTTGCTCACTCTCTATCTGCTTTTGTTTCTTGCTGCCGGATAGACTATTCAGGTTCTTTTGGCTAGATGGGTCGATATTTAATTCAGTTTAGCTGAGTCATTGCCTTATTTTCATCTAATAAATAGTCATAATCATACTTACTTAATAGATCCGAGCTGCTGACAGCTGATTCTTACACGCTTAACAGCATTCTTTTAATATGCTGAGCAACCTCAATATTACTAACATTCTGACACCAACTATCATTTCGCGCGATAAGCAGTAACGACTTAACTGGTAGTTAACTTAGACAATAACTAATCAAAATAAAAAAGGTGGAACAGCATTTTGATCAGACTAAAGACCAGTAAATCTCCCCTTAGTTTGAATCTCAGCATTTTTATTCTCTGCGTTTAACGCGACTCATATTATGTATTATGAAATTAAACTTTAGTTTATATCCAAAAGATTGTATAATTGCGTTAAGATGAAGCGCAAAAAGATAGTTATAAGTTAATTGGCTCTAAAGAGTTTAACTAATAGTTTTGATGATGATTTTAGTTGCAATATGAACTGAACGAAAATTTGGTTATGGATTTAACACTGTTTCATCAACAATCTTTGCTCAATTGCTTTCGCTGATTATTAATTAAACAACAAACTAAACACGTTATTATGCTAAATAATTGACTGCTCTTTTAAGATTGCGGTTATGATCTATTTATAAGGATGAAGTATGACAGACTCTGATAACCAAAATAATTTTGAGTATTATTTTATGCAAAGCAAATCCGATGCGGCTTATCCCATGATAGATCTGCTGAATGAGCATGCTGAAATCATTGAAGCTCAATTAGGAGATCCATTGCCTCGTCGTCCAGTGTTAGCCGATTACCTGACCGGAGCTAAAGACTTTGTAACCAAAAGAGTCGCTCAGGTAATGATGAGTATGAATATGGAAGGTGTGCGTATTTCGCCTATCAAACTGGCTGACCGAAAGGGTGGATATATAGATGATTACTACGTTATTTTCGTTGATGACAATACTTATGAAGCATTAGATAAAACAAATTCTGAATATGAGTATGATGAAGAATGCGAATTTTATTTTATCGAAAAGATTGTCTTAGATAAGGAAGCTTTAGCAAAAATACCTCTGAATAAACGCTTAGGCTGGAGATTAGATGAGGATCCAGGAACTTATTTATATCACGAGTCTGTCATTAATGAGATAAAAAAATTACAGCCAACTGGCGTGGAGTTTATTCATTTAGATGACTACGAAGGTTTTAGTTAACAACTAATTTATTGTATTAATTTCTGAATTTGATAATTATGCTCAATCAGATATCACTATCTCGCCCAAAACGTTTTTTGGGCGAGATAGTTTATGAGTTTTGCAATCCAAAGCAGCATTAATAATGTTGGCGTTATGGATTATTACCACTACCATGCCTTATTCTTTAATCAATTTATAATTATGCTGGGTTCTTACCTATATTGGCATAGACAGATAATGTCGATATTTTTTTGACACCATTATTGCATTATCTTAAGTGTTGAAAAACATATTCCTGAAGATCGGATTGGCTCACTCATATCCAGAACAATCATTTCTATAAATTAAGATTTTTTAATTAATATTGCGGCCAAAATCTGTCGTTACGATGCTCAATGTTTTACTTATCATCATAAATAAGCTTTGATGGTGTATGAAAATTTAGATCATCTTCCGTAACATCAAAATATTTCAATTTTAATTATTTTGCTCTTTGTTTTTTTAGATATTAAAAAGCCATTCAATATGAATTAGGTTTCTTTTTAGTGTAGTCAATCTGATTCAATTTTATGTCACATCATTCCGCTATGCTGCAATGGCGTAATGAATGCTCATGCCGATAATTGACACTCTATCCTAGCTAAGAATAAGTATTGATCTTGATAATGGATTTAATTTAGACAATTGGATTGAACAAATTGGTTTTAATTAAGACTTGGCTTCTGATATTTTTATGATCCCCATTTTAAAAGCAGTATTTAAGTATTTAATTACAAGTTATGGTGTATGGTGGTCTTTTGCAGATAATATATTTTGCTGGTATTAAAGTAGATAGTTAAATACCGTTACTTTATTGGCTACCACGAATTGGTGGAGGAAAAAACAGTGTTTTATATATCTGATGCAGAATTAGACAGGTTGTTACTGGAAGATATTGCCTATGGTGATTTGACGACGCGGGCATTAGACATTGGGAAACAGATCGGTCAGATATCGTTTAGTCGGCAACAAGCAGGGCGAGTTAGTGGAGTGGCGATAGCAGTTAGGTTGTTGCAGAAGCTGATGCTGGAGGTGGTGGTTAATGTCCAAGACGGCGAGGATGTCACTGCTGGCACAGTTTTGATGACGGCTACAGGCACTGCAGATAGGCTACATCAAGGCTGGAAGGTGGTGCAGAATGTATTGGAATGGAGTTGTGGTGTGGCGCAATACATGGCGCAGATGGTCACCACAGCCCAAAATATTAATCCGTTGGTGCAGATTGCTTGTACACGTAAAAGTATTCCGGGAACAAAATCGCTGGCGATTGCCGCCGTGATTGATGGTGGCGGAATTTTGCATCGTGCTGGGACGGCTGAGTCCGTATTGCTGTTTGCCAATCACCGACGATTTTATGTTGAACCAGATAACTGGGGAAGGATGATCGCGCGCTTAAAGCAAGCGGCACCAGAGAAAAAGGTTATAGTGGAAGCAGATACGATTGAGGAAGCATTAGCGGCCCTAAAAGCACAGGCTGATATTGTGCAATTAGATAAGTTTACGCCAGAACAATTTGCCACCGTATTGGCACACGCTCGATTGCTGGCGCCGATGAGTATGCTATCCGCAGCTGGCGGTATCACATTGCTTAATATCGCTGATTATGTGCGTGCCGGCGCACAACTATTGGTTACTTCGGCACCATATTATGCGCCACCAGTAAATATCAAAGTACGATTACAGCCACTATAAATAATTGTTTTATTATATGGTTTCTCGCCAAGAAGTTATTTATCTAAACCTTGTTGCACCATATGTGCTGCTCTAACGACCGCTTTGGCTTTGTTCTGTGTCTCCTGCCATTCCAATTGTTCATCGGAATCAAATACAATCCCTCCACCGCTTTGTATATATAGTGTGTGATTGCGAATGACTCCAGTACGAATAGC
The DNA here is from genome assembly GCA_945267035.1 of uncultured Neisseriaceae bacterium. Taxonomy (GTDB): domain Bacteria; phylum Pseudomonadota; class Gammaproteobacteria; order Burkholderiales; family Neisseriaceae; genus Snodgrassella. Next base: position 3,239 of record CALYOS010000074.1, read on the forward strand.
GATACACAGATCCATATCTCCCGAGAAGCTGAGGTAACCGACAGCACCTCCGTAGACACCCCGTTTATGAGGTTCCAATTCTTCGATGATTTCTAAGGCACGCACCTTAGGCGCACCAGAAAGTGTACCGGCCGGAAAAGTGGCCTCAAGTATATCGAGATTGGACGTACCATCCAGCAGCTCCCCTTCCACATTAGATACAAGGTGCATTACATGCGAATAGCGTTCCACGATCATTTTATCGGTTAATCTGACCTGACCAATTTTACTCACGCGACCAACGTCATTACGTCCCAGATCAATTAACATGACATGTTCTGCCACTTCTTTTGCATCATTGAGCAATTCTTGTGCCAAGGCCTGATCTTCTGCGGGAGTCTGACCTCGTGGCCGTGTTCCGGCTATCGGTCGTACGGTAACTTTGTTTTGCTCACGGCGCACCAGAATTTCTGGTGAAGATCCAACGATATAAAAATCATCAAACTGATAATAAAACAAATATGGGGATGGATTGAGGGTACGTAGCGCACGATACAAACTTAGAGGATTATCCTGAAATGACATACTCAGACGCTGACTCGGAACAACCTGCATGCAATCGCCGTCAAGGATGTATTCACGGATACGTTGCACATAGTTTTGATATTGTTCTTCTCCGGTTTCAGCTGTGGGCTCGGTGTGTTGACTACCTAAAGATAATGGTAGTTGTACGCTTTGACGCAAAGCTAGACGTAACTCTTCCAGACGTGTACGTGCCTGCTGATATCCGTCTGGCTGACTACTGTCAGCATAAACGATAAGGTAGATTTTTCCGCTCAAATTGTCTATCACCGCCAACTCCAACGACAGCAGTAAAAAAATATCCGGTACCCCTACTGGATTGGGTTTATCAAGCTGTTTTAAACGATGGGCAATTTGCTCAAAATGATAGATGGTTTCATAGCCAAAGTAACCTACCAATCCACCGGTAAACCGTGGTAAGTGATCAATATTCGGGGTTTTGTATCTGGATTGAAATTGTTCAATGAATGGCAATGGATTGCCACGATAAGTTTCGATCACGGCTGCCTGCTGGTAAACCTCGGTGAGGTTGCCGGTGATTTTCAGATAGGTCTCACAGGGCAAGCCGATAAAGGAATATCTGCCGAATCGTTCACCATTGACAACAGATTCCAACAGATAGCTAAAAGGCTTATTAGCGAGCTTAAGATATATGGATAAAGGCGTATCCATATCCGCCAATAATTCCTGAACTAAAGGAATATGAGTATAGCCGGCAGCTAATTGTTGTTGATATTCAGCTTGTGTAATCATGGCGTAGTCTTGACTAGTTT
>CALYOS010000075.1 GCA_945267035.1 uncultured Neisseriaceae bacterium
GGGTTAGTTGGGTTAGTTGGGTTAGTTGGGTTAGTTGGGTTAGTAGAGTCTTTTTCAGAACGCAGATACCAATTGTTGCCTTGATTCTGTGCATCACCTTTAAATAAATGATATTCATATGCACCAGAATCAACATGTCCTTTAACCAGACTAAAAGCATTATCCGTACTTTGTCCTCCAACGTTGACCAGTTCGATGCCATTGTCTTTCGTTGCGGCACCCAGTCCATTGATAGAAGAAAAATCTATAAATGTATGACCACTGGTGTTACCCGTCACAATCAACCTGTCGGCTATATCATTGCGATTATTGGTTTCCGTATTCAGGTTTAAATCTAATACCAATCTGCCATCCTGCCCTACGTAATGACCAATAATTTTCAAACTGTCATCAGGTTGATTATTACCTAAACTAATGCTTCCGGCATTATTAACATTACCGGTGATAGAGGCTTGATTGATGGTTGAAATAAGATTCACCATCGATCCTGCAGCGATAGAGAGTTGATTGGTATTGAGATCTCCACTCAAAGTAAGCGTACTTTGTTGATCGACATTGATATTTTCCCAATTGCGAATGGCAATGTCCCCAGCACGTCCATTATTGGGGGTATAATTATACGAAGTAGATCCAGTCAATGACTGATTAATATTTAGAGTATCGACCATGCCATCGTTAGGACTGGTATCGTCGCCACCATCTACCATCGTTAAAGCAGTAATATCCGCGCCGGGATTGATAGTCAGCGTATCACTGCCATTTCCAAGCAAAATCTGCCCACTTACCTTAGATCCATTATTCAAAACAACATTGGCATTATCATCATAATCCTGAATAGCCACATTTGAAGTCGCCGCTACATCCGAACCACGGTTTAAAATAATGTCGGAGTGAGCGCCATTTTTCCCATTGATCAAAATGCCGGCCTCACTACCACCATTCACCTTACCATTGACGGTGACATTAGTATTGCCTTGACCCTGATTAATGACGCTAATGCCGGTAATCGCGCCACTGATAGTCCCAGATGACTGCTTAATGATGGTATCTTTGCTCTGCTGACTACTCTCAGATCTGATGCCATAAGTATTTTTGCCCACAATATTGCCGGTGGTGGTAATAGAAGTTGAACCAGACCCATTATTAATGGCATAAATTCCATTTTGATTAGCGTTGATATGATGAGCACTAATTGTTAATTTTTCACTTTGCGTTAGATTTTGGGCGCTAATACCGCTGCCAGTATTTGCCGTTATATCGCCATCAACGTTAATGATGGTGTCTCCCAAACCGTTATTCGTACTGTAAATGCCATTGTTTTGACTATTAATCTGATAAGCATTCACAATGAGCCCGCTTGTACGACCCTCATTTTGCACATGAATCGCATCGCCATTAGTCGTTTCAACTAAACCGGTGGTTGTAATCTTGGTCAGCCCCGATCCATTATTTAATGCATAAACGCCACTTGCAACACCATTGATATTTTGCGCTTGAATAGTGAGATTCGTGCCATGATTAAACGCATAAATACCATTACCATTGTCCGCCACTGCATTTCCGGCAATGTGAATATCAGTGGCCCCACTGCCATTATTAATACTGTAAATGGCATTATTCTTACCCCGAACATCCTGAGTGTGTATGTTCAAATCCGTGGTCGCTGCCTGATTTTCAGCATGAACTGCATCACCATTGATTGCCGTGATCTGTCCGTCTGCACTAATAGTTGTCGTGCCACTTCCATTATTTTGCGCATACACACCATTCTGACCCCCATTTACTTCTTTTGTGTGAATGGACAAACCAGTGGTCGTGCTTCCATTTTGCGCATAGATACCATTACCATTCTGTGCGGTTAATTGCTGTTGAGCGTCTATTTTAGTTAACCCATGACCATTGTTTTGGGCATAGATGGCATGTTGTTTAGCATTGATAGCTGCACTTTGAATCGTTAAGTCAGTCGTATCATTATTATTAACCGCGTAAATGCCTTCACCATTATAGGAAATAATTTCCCGATTAGCATTGATGACCGTTGCCCCGGATCCATTATTGACCGCATTTATGCCTTTACTATTACTGTGTATCGCTTGCGTGTTAATCTTCAGATTGGTGGCAGAATGATTATTGGTGATGGCGATACCAGTCCCGTCGGACGTGACCATATCCTCGTACAATTGAATATTGATGCCACCTTGACCTGAATTCGTAGCTGAAATATTTTTGATATTTTTATTTCTTACATTGAGCGTCAGATCCCCGGCATTAGCTTCATTGGTGACATTGAGCGTTCCATTGAGCTCATTTTCACTCGTTTGAATATCCACTGCATCGGTATTGCGGTTATCAACGTATCCATCCTGATTAATGGTGGTGCCACTGTAATGAGAAATATAAACTTGATTAATTCCGTCATCATGACATGCCGCATGAACAGATGCTGCTGTTGCGCACTGTGCTTGTACTCTGGCACTAGTGAAAACAGTGACGCCAATTAAACTAATCAGTTTAAATAAGATTTTTTTATTATGCCGCAATCTCGTACGAACAGGCATCAAGTCTGCTCGATAGCTAGCATGTTGCTGAAATTTATATTGTTTGTCCATTTATTTTACTTACAGATGTGAGTGTGAAGTGCCAAATTAAAACCTTGCTTAACGTAGTACCTGTATTAAAATGATTAATACATGTAGTTAGGCTTACATCTGCATTCGACTATAGTTGAGAGCGTATGTCAAAATATTAAATAATTGAATATATTAAATAATTTATAATTAATTTAATTTAAGTGTAGTCAGGTTTAAATTTGATACGTCTTTTTGGGCGTTATTAAAAAAACATGACCACAAACCTCGGTATGATCTTATTCGTACAAACTAAGATATTGATTTATTCCAAAAAAATTGAAAAAAATTTGCTTGAAATTGCAATAAACAATAGACATTTTTGCAACTAAAAGAGTCGATTGTCTGCATAGATCTATGTATGCAATCATTCATTATCCTTTGTTGCACCTGTGATAGCTAAAAATGAATAGTTTTGTGTGCCTAATTTGCCGAGAAATGCAATCACTGTAGAGATTAAATCTAGATATTAATTTTAAAGTATATAATCTTGTCGAATACCTATATGTGCAGGTACAAATCTATTTAGTATTTAGCGTAATTAGTAAACAAAGCCTCTTGACAACATTAAAGCTTATGTCTAAAATGCGCGCTCCTGTTGGGTCGTTAGCTCAGTCGGTAGAGCAGCGGACTTTTAATCCGTTGGTCGAGCGTTCGAATCGCTCACGACCCACCAGCATCACTCTATCTTCCTATTCAGTAATGCATTGCATTGACAAATCCCCAGCTTATATTTCTTTAGATTTTATATTATCTAGCACACATCAAAATTTTAATTGATCCATCATACAATAATGCTCATTTAGCTGTAGATTTAGCTCATCTAAGCAAATACATCATTTTAGAATTTATACAACATCCGAGCTAAACGACAGAAAATATTTTTTTCAGTAGATTTAGCTTGAATGATACTCAGGATCATTTTTGCGTTAATAACAATTTAAATAATATTTCATAACGGTTAATGAATAAAAAACTTTGTTAATCCTGCTATAAATGTTATTCTTATATCCACTGTTATTGTACAAATTTCTAACTTGGGAAAAATTATGGATTATCGTGAAGGCAATACCATTTCATTTAAGTTAACTGAAATATTAGAAAAAAAATTGAGGTTTATAGCGCTCATGCAACAAATTTCCGGAGTGTTGCTGGTTATAAGTGGGGTAATAACCTGTATTGGCATATTCAGTGCTATTTTCGGGATTCCGATGGCTATTTCAGGATATAAAATGTTTCAAACAGGATCCTCTTTGAACATAGCTAGCAGAACCCAAAGTGGCGAAGAAATGGTTGCAACGTTTGAGAATATGCATGGATACTGGAAATTCACAATAATCACATTTATCCTGTCTGTTTTATTTTACTTGGTTTTCCTTATGTTTGGTATCTCTGCTGGTATCATGGCAGCAAAAGGTTTACATTAATAACTATTTTTACATTTACTCATCATAAACTAAAAAACCTCTACTCGATAGAGGTTTTTTTATTCAAAGTAAATAGATTATTAAAACCCGTTCAACTTTACAGCAAATTTTACACTATTGGGAAAATTATGGATTATCGTGAAGGTAATACCGTTTCAATTAAATTAACCGAAATATTACAAAAAAAGATGCGATTTATTGCCCTCATGCAACAAATCTACGGGGTTTTCATGATTATAGGTGGGGTATTAACTTGTTTGGGTATTATTACTGCCATTATCGGGGTGCCAGCGATCATTTCTGGAGTTAAATTGTTTCAATCAGGATCCTCTTTGAATATAGCTTGCCGAACCCAAAGTGGTGATGAAATGGTTGCTACGTTTGAGAATATGCATGAATATTGGAAATTCACATTAATCACAACTATTATTGCGCTGTGTTTATGTGCGTTATTTTATGCGTTTATAATATTTGGATTAACTCTCGCTATT
>CALYOS010000076.1 GCA_945267035.1 uncultured Neisseriaceae bacterium
TTCCTCGCAATACATCCAATGAGACTAATCGTTGATGATTGTCAGACATGCATTTTCCCTTAAATAATACTTTTTTAGTGCTATGGGTTAGCTTATGATTTAACCCTTTTTTAAGCAATATGGCAGAATAAGTCAACCAATTCACTTAAAATCGGTTAACCTATTCTGCCATCAAATATTAGCTAATTTTAGAAAAACCATCTAAAACAGCAAAACTTAATTCTGAGCAGTTAAAGTAAAATCTTCAGCACAGCTCAGCTTTGCAATAGATTCATCATGATGGGTCATCAATGCTAATAACAATGAAAAATCCTCAGCACTCAAATTAATTAAACCAAAACGCAGGGCATAGCCCCAGTTTTTTGACTGAGTCAATTCCAATTGGTTTAAGAGTGGACGGATTGAAATCTGCTTGTCACCATGCCAGTGTACATCTCGTCGAAATGGCAAAAAATTATTTCCCATATCAACCTGATAAGGTTCACCTTGAGCAACATAGCCAATAGCGGTGAAACTTTTAAAATCATCTTTCACCCCATATATTTGCGTTGGAGAATAATATACCACTCCATCTTCCGGCTTGATGCGTCTTAAAGGTGCCAATTTACCATGACATACTTGCATAAAACTGCCTTGCAGACCACGCCTAACATGGTCTGCTGAAGCGATGGCCAACCAATACTTCACTCATCACCCTCCAGATGACACACTCTTAGGCGATGCCCGTCAATATCCAACCCCACGAAAGCATAACCAAAATCCAGCTGCTGTGGCTTATGTGCGATCGTCACATTAAGCTTCATGCCCCAACGCTCATATAAATCGTCCACCATTCCTTTATCAGAAACCGCAAACAAAACTTCTGAGCTTGAAACTAAATCAAGTTGAGACAATGCTGGTTCAACCGTATGTTTAGACCACAAGCCTAACTTAAGTCCATTTTCCAATACAAACAAACAAAATGTAGGTGAAAGCTCAACCGGAGCAGCATTTAAAATCTGTTGATAAAATTGTGCACTTTGGGGAACGTTGTTCACATAAAGAATGGTCATGGAAAAATCTGAATTAATCATACAAAATCCTCTGGCTTATCAATCAAAAATGATGTTCAGGAACAGTAACACTTGTTCTGTAGGCCATATTAAAAATAATGTATGTCAGAATGTGTCAGTAGCTTACAGGTAATGGAAGATTTTCATGCGCGCGCCATTCATTTAATAACTGAATCCGGCTTTTAGGATAATGTTCATCTAAAATATTGACATCCTGTATTCTATCTAAACGAAAATTTCTGAAGCCTTCTCGCATTTCACAATAAGCGCCCACTAATTGAACCGAATCAAAAATACCGCAAACTACCGGCCAAATAATGCGTTCAGTCAAGCAAGCTTGTTGATCCAAATATTGAATAACCATCTTATGACGATTATTAATAGCCTGACGAATCAAAGAAAAATATTCAGAAAATTGAAGCTGATTTGAGCCAATTAACAAAGACTGATACTTTAATGTATGCGCCAAATCTGCTGGTAAAACTGCCTGAATTTTAACCAATGCATTTTGTGCTGCATCATTTAAATTAGCATCAGAAAGGCTTCTCACCCAATTAAGACCAAGCAACAACGCATCAAGCTCGTGTTGATTAAATAATAAGGGTGGTAAAAGATGATCTGATCTAAGCTGGTAGCCAAGACCAGCACTACCTTCAATATCCATACCCTGCTGCTGCAAACTGGCAATATCCCGATACACTGTACGAATACTGATCCCCAATTTTTCCGCCAGAACAGCAGCCGTCACCGGATAGCGATAACAGCGCAATAACTGTAATAACGCCAATAAACGTTGTGTTTTAGTCATGCTTAATCTTTTACTCGAAATATAAACATCATTTTCCTACACAGTCTTAGCGACATATTTATCTTATTGAATAGGCAATAAAAACCATTTTAATGAATCTTCAACCATAATATGACGATCAGAATCATATCAGCAAATGCATCAAACTAAGGTTAATTTAACTTTATTAGTTCAGAAAATCAGATATAAAAACTTTTCCAAGCATTTAAACTTTTGTTTTCAAAGAAATAAATATTAAACAAAATCTAGAAACGCCTTTTCTTACATCTGTGCATGATTTTTTCAATACAACTGTGGCAGAATCGGACTCAGTTTCTGAGTGTACTTAATACTCAACATTTCAAATGGGAGTCACAAGATGTCTATTAAAGATGTAATCACCTTAATTGAACAAAATGATGTCAAATTCGTTGACTTACGTTTCACCGATACTAAAGGTAAACAACAGCACGTATCAGTACCTGTCAGAATGGTACTGGATGATCCTGAAGAATGGTTTGAAAACGGACAAGCATTTGACGGTTCCTCTATCGGTGGCTGGAAAGGCATTCAGGCATCTGATATGACTCTTAAACCAGATGCAAGCACCGCCTTTTTAGATCCCTTTTATGATGACGCCACCCTGGTATTAACTTGCGACGTCATCGATCCGGCCAATGGACAAGGTTATGATCGTGACCCACGCTCAATTGCCAAACGTGCCGAAGCTTACCTCAAATCCACTGGCATTGGTGATACCGCCTTCTTCGGTCCTGAACCCGAATTTTTTGTCTTTGATGGCGTAGAATGGCAAACCGACATGAGCGGTACCCGCTATAAAATTCATTCCGAAGAAGCCGCATGGTCTAGCGGTGAGTCTTATGATGGTCAAAATACCGGTCATCGTCCTGGTGTTAAAGGCGGTTATTTCCCTGTTGCCCCAGTTGATTCTGGACAAGACCTCCGTTCCGCCTGCACCCTGACTCTAGAAGCCATTGGCATACCTGTAGAAGTGCATCACCATGAAGTAGCCACAGCAGGGCAGATGGAAATTGGTACTCGCTTTAATACCTTAGTCCGCCGTGCCGACTGGACACAAGATATGAAATATGTGATTCAAAACGTGGCTCATAACTTTGGTAAAACAGCTACCTTTATGCCAAAACCCATCATGGGCGATAATGGATCTGGGATGCACGTTCATCAGTCAATCTGGAAAGATGGGCAAAACCTGTTTGCCGGAGATGGCTATGCAGGCTTGTCTGATCTGGCTTTGTATTATATTGGTGGTATCATCAAACATGCTAAAGCACTTAATGCATTAACCAATCCTTCTACCAATTCATACAAACGTCTGGTACCGCATTTCGAAGCTCCAACCAAATTAGCCTACTCTGCTAAAAATCGTTCTGCTTCCATTCGCATTCCTTATGTGGCCAGTTCAAAAGCGCGTCGTATCGAAGCGCGTTTTCCAGATCCAACGGCCAACCCATATTTGGCCTTCACCGCCCTATTAATGGCCGGTCTGGATGGCATCCAAAATAAAATCCATCCAGGTGATCCATCTGATAAAAATCTGTATGATTTACCACCAGAAGAAGACGCACTGGTACCCACTGTTTGTGCATCACTAGAAGAAGCTTTAGAAGCATTGAAAGCTGACCATGAATTTCTCACCCGTGGTGGCGTGTTCAGTCAGGACTGGATCAATAGCTATATTGAATTTAAGAGCGAAGATGTAAAACGTATGCGCATGGCACCGCATCCACTTGAATTCGAAATGTACTATAGCTTGTAA
>CALYOS010000077.1 GCA_945267035.1 uncultured Neisseriaceae bacterium
TTACTATACTTTTAAAATCCATTTGCACATCATTTTGCCAATCAGATTGGAAAAATCAGCTGTTTGATATCAGTTGATTTGAAGAAAGTAGGTGCAGGCCAGATGAGATTAAATTAAATCCGCATTAAAATATCTATAAAGCATAAAAATCTCATTTAATTTAATGATAAGATTGGTATTATTAGCGATGATTAATTAAAAAAGGTCAGATGAAATCATCTGACCTGGCTTGGCTATTATTTGCTGTATTAATTGATGAAATCGGTTTTAATCTCGCGCCAGCTAAGTCTTTTAAAGCTAACGCCACACATCGGTATCCCTTCTAATGTTATTTGCTCACCGTTAGACAGACTTGCTTGTGGTTTTTTGCGGAAGCAATTTTCAATAGTTGTTTTTTCACCAGGCGGTTTTTGAATGCCAGACTTACCAGCATTGAGGAAATTATAGATATTATTGCCCGATATTTTTAAGCCCACTACCCCATTCATGGCTACACTGCTGCTCTGGATAGTCTGATTATTTTGATCTAGCGTGAAATGCGGGGCTTTACTACCCAGTTTGCCACCGCTGCGACTATCAAATTGGGTTAGGCGGGAAGTCATGTTGGTGGTATCTTTCGTTTGGCTAATCTGGCAAGGATCGTTTAGAACTGTCGGCTGATTACTTTCCTTTTCATGATCATAAGCACGAGTAATCACCATGCCTGTAGATAACAGTTGATTAATCGCCGTTGTCACTCGTTCGCCATCCACATTCAGCTTGAAATACCAGCCTTTATACTTTGCTGATGAGAAGGGTAATGAAGACAATTCCGCGGTTTTATTGTTATAAGACATGGTTTGTTGCAGTAAATGGTTTTGGTCAACTAAAGTGTTAATAAATTGATCATAGTCATCATAGATACCGTATATGGCTTGTTGTTGTTTAGATTGCAGGTCGGATTGATAAAGATCACTACCGGTACCAAAGACCACGATTATTTTGTGATCTACCCGTGGATCTTGATTATCCTTAGCAGGTTTAAATAATGTTGGTGCAGCAGTGATGGGACCATCAGCCTGAAAGATTTTGCTAACCGTCCAATTATCGGGATTGGGACTGCGGATATCAAAGCGGTACAGATTGCCACCATAATCCCCAGCATAAACCAGATCAGCTACGCCATCATTATCGATGTCATAAACCACTGGACTGGCCAATCCGCCGTTACCATTAGGAGCGGTCAACTTTCTGACTAAATGACCTTTGGCATCCCCAGTGACTTGATAACTTTCTGTTCCCACGTCCACACCTAAGACATCATAAATATACAGTGCAGACTCATTTTCGTGGGTTTCCTTATTAGGGAAATTAACCCCATTATTGATAAATGCCAGTTCGCGCAGATGGGTATTATAAGTATCCCTGGCAGCATTTTGCTCTCGGTTGACACGGGTAATGGCTACGGCAGGCGTGCCGATTGTGTAACCGAATTGATTATTAAAGCCACTCGGTGTTTGAAATAAAAACAGTTCATGGTACCAACTGGCATTCTGCATATTATCCGCAGCAATGGATTTCCCGGTAGTCAGACTTTTACCACCGATATTCAACGCAAACGCACCGCGTCCAGCCTGACCCATATTAGAGACCATAAAAATCTGTTGCGATTTATTCGGTAGTTTGGGCGTTTGAACCACGGTAAAGCCACCATTAAGCAAATAACGATGAGGATGGTTGGTGTCTTTGCCATAATTATTGCTGGTCAGATCTTTGTAATAATGGCTGACCAGATCGGAGCCATCGGTACTGTTACGTTCAATCGACATCGGCATGTAGTTGAACTTCAGATCATATGGATTGGTATCGCTGTTGGCAGCACGAAATACATACACCATGCCATCGTTGGCGGAGGTAATCAGATATTTTTGTTTGTTGAATTCTGTTTGGCCGATGGTTTCGATGGAATTATTGATGATGTCGCCCATATTTCTGGTGGAACCAAGACCAGATTTATCAGGACGCTGGCGATAATCGAGTACAAAGCCGTTTTGTTTGATCTGGTTATCGGCAGTGCTGCGGCTAAACCAATTGAGTAAACCATCACGCCATTCCAGATTATTCAGATTATTGTTATCGGCAAGTTTAAACGAATCATTTTTTAGACCGCTAAAGAGACTGCCAGAAAAAAGATAGGACTGGTTGCCATCATTCAAAACCAGTTGGCGATTTGCAAAAGAGGGCTGTTTATTGCAGGCATTGTTGTCCGCAGCATTTTCATTGTAGGAATGAAAACACAATTGGCTGCTCCAATGCTCAGTATCGACTCTGGATTTGATCAACAAATTTTGCTTTGAGGTAGAAGATTCACCCATAATCGGTGTAGTAGTGGTAATGCTTTCTTTCTGTTCATTTGTCTGAGCTGCAATTTCTTTGAAGATATCTTCAAAGGCTTTTAAAACCGTATCAGGAGTCATGGCATTGAAATAATACCGGGCATTGGGATTGGTAACAGGGTCATAGTCTGGCTTAGGAGAAGCAGCATTTTTCATTAGTTCAACCGCTCTTCTATCACCACTAGCATCTAAACCAAAACTAATGGTGAAAGTTTGTGCGGTCTGAGTAAACGTAGGAGAGTGCCCGGGCAGATGAGCCAATGGGTCAGGAGCATCCCACGGCTGTCCAGCATCATCGGTTAGGCGGCGGTCTGAATGCTTGGTAGTTTCAATATATTTTTGTCCCCAATTATCTACAATAGGGGAATTATAGATGTATTTACCAAAATTTTTAGTGCGCAGTGTTTCAGTGTAATAGCTTAGAGCCAATAGATATTCTCGATTATAGTAGTCAAACATTTTTTCATTGCGGACCACACTACCATCGAAATAGCCATCGTAACCAAAATCTCGACCATTGCGTTGTAAAGTTGAATCAGTTATGGGCTTGTCATTACCAGCCTCACCATCGGATAAAATGATTAGATAGGATTTCTGACAGCGGTATTTCAACTTATTCATTAAAGTATTTCTGACTACGGCATTGATTCGGGCAAATGTTGGTGTGAGCCCATTAGCATATAAACCTCGTTTTCCTTTAGCTGGATTACCCTTAATTGTATCGATAACAAATTCATAATCTTGTAATTTCTCTGTATCATAAAATTGATTATATTCAGGGTGGGCATTTGTAACAAATCGCTCATAGACCCCGGTTATAGGATTTGGCCTAAAATCATATTCAGTATGGCTATTTAGTGGTTGAACACTGTAATTGAAATCATTGCGATAGGTGTTGATAATTTGTTCTAATATATTGTTGACCGTAGACATTCTCGTGAACCTATGGCAATTTTGAGGGTATTTATATTGTATGATGGTTGAGTCATTTTCGGAGAGCTGGGTTGGACCTGGTATTGATCCTACAAGAACTTCATCAGCACTCCAAGGACCAAATGTATCCCATTGGCTGCAAGACCAATAAATATAACCCATGCTGTTAACTTGAAATTTGTCTAAACATGTTTGCTTACGGTACTTAGCATAACATACGTCTGGACCCACACTCTGATTCATACTCCCCGAATCATCAATGAAGAAGGTAATGTTCGGTTTGACAAAATAGTTAGTAGTTTGAATAG
>CALYOS010000078.1 GCA_945267035.1 uncultured Neisseriaceae bacterium
TAAATAATTTTAAATTCAAAATTTTAGCTGAACATTTGTTCAGATAGGCAGTATTAGACAGGTATCGCTAAAGTCGGCATCGCTTTTACAGCCGGCAATTAGTTTCTATACAGATAAACATTCTCAACCTTATTTGTTGCCACTGGGGATGGAGGTAACTACCTTTGGTCTCTGAATGTGTGGTTTGGTCAATCAATTTCATGGGTTGCTGGTGGCTGCTGCTTTTTAGGTGGGATCTTCAACTTTTCGTTCTGAGGCATCTCGGGTAGTGCGTAATACTAGAAGAGGGCGGTTTGCTTGGGCGCAATCAGCATTTTAAGTTGGCGGTAATTTAGGTTCGTCATGGGGATCATTGCTGATCAGTCTGATGGTACTGAAATATAGCCGGCAAAGTCATATTCTTTGGTTTGTCGCGGTAGGTGTGGTGGCAATCATCCTTCTCAGCCGGATCAGTGCTTGGAGTGCCCATCATTTACGTGCCAATGCATATAAATCAGCGCAGAGTCGTGCGCTGCTTTACGATAAGCGTAAAACGGTGTGTGCGTTGTTGATATTGGCTGAGCTGAATTTATGTGGGTGGAATTTCCAAAAAGAAGAGATTTAATTCAAGATGATGGTTATTTTTGTTAGTTGTTGCGTTTGGCTATAAGAATGAATGGTTTAATAAGTTGATCGGCGGAAAGCTAGGTAAAATTCAAGTTAAGGTTGTAGATGATTTTTCTCTTTATTTAGGCTAGTTATGCTCAGACGTAGCTGATTTGATGGTTTTCTACTTCCTACAGCGTGTTAAGTATGATAAGTTTTGTTTATATATGCAGGTTTGGTGTTCTGATCAGTTGAATTTAAACTGGTCATGAGGGGCGCAATTATTTCTCTTTAGACGAAATTATTGAGTATACTTGATGCTGTAATAGTAATAGGTAATACAATGATTGGTTTGATGATTGTGACTCATGAAACGGTGGGTCAGGCAAATTTGCAATTAATTCAGCATATTTTTGGATCGATACCGGAAAAGATTGCGGTGGTGGGTGTCAGAAGTGATGATTCGGTTGAGCAGATTCATGCTGAAGTTGTTAAGAATTTAAGTTCGCTCAATTACGGTAACGGGGTATTGATTCTAACGGATATTTTCGGTGCTACTCCTTGTAATTTAGTACGCCAGTTGCTCAAGCAGGACAATATTATTTTATTGACAGGGTTAAATGCACCCATGTTGATCAAGGCATTGCAGAATTTTGCTAAGTTTGACGATGTGCGTGAGTTTGCTGAAGTAGTCAAACAAGCTGCCATTGCCGGTATTATGACTATTTCTAATCAGGATGAGCTGTGACATGTTAAAAAAAGAAATTAAAATAATCAATAAGCTGGGTTTGCATGCACGAGCTTCTAATAAGTTTACTCAGGTTGCTAGTCACTTTCAGTGTGAAGTATGGGTGACGCGCAAAGATAGAAGGGTAAATGGTAAAAGTATTATGGGATTGATGATGCTGGCTGCTGCTCAGGGAAGTGTCATTGAATTAGAAACGGATGGTGTAGACGAAACTCAGGCCATGCAAGCTCTTGAAGAGTTGATCAACAATTATTTTGGCGAAGAAGAATAATGTGTATTGTTCTACATGGAGTGGCAGTAGGAGCAGGTGTAGCGATAGGACGTGCCCATTTGGTAGTACGTGGCATGGACGATGTACCACATCGTGAATTATCTCTGGAAGAGTTGCCGGTTGAAGCTGACCGCTATGAGCAGGCAATAAAAACGACTCGTCGCCAACTGGAACAATTAAGATCAGAAATTCCGGAAAATGCGCCGTCTGAACTGGGGGCTTTTATTTCCTTACATCTGATGTTGCTGGGCGATGTTAGTCTATCGCGCGAACCGATTGATATTATTAAAGATAAGTGTATCAATGCGGAATGGGCATTAAAGCTGCAAACTGATAAGTTATCAGATCAGTTTGATTCGATTGAAGATAATTACTTACGTGCGCGTAAACAGGATATGTTGCAGGTAGTTGAACGAATCTTCAAAAATTTGATCGGATTGTCCACTGAAGTGGTTTCTGAAGCGGAAGATTTTGAAGAGGACACTATTTTGGTGGCTTATGATCTTTCCCCTGCAGATACCGTTTTTTTTAAGGACAGCCGCATTGCAGCTTTTGTGACCGATGCCGGAGGACCAACTAGTCATACTGCGATTCTTGGTCGGAGTCTAAACATTCCTTCTGTCATTGCTCTGGGTCATGCCAGAGAGTTGATTAATGAAGATGAGTTAATCATTGTTGACGGTAGTATGGGTGTGGTGATTATCGCGCCAGATAATGTGATTTTGAAAGAGTATCGGCGTCGGTTACGTGAATTTCGCAGTTTGAAGCGACAGTTAAGTAAGCTTAAAAATACGATGGCAATAACTCAAGATGGGATTAATATTGAGTTGTTGGGCAATATCGAACGGGAAGAAGACATTAAACCTTTGCATCATTTAGGCGCGGATGGTGTTGGTTTATTACGAAGTGAATATTTTTATTTGAATCGTCATGTTTTACCGACTGAAGATGAGTTATATGATCATTATGTTGCGATAGTTAAGAAAATGAAGGGCAAGCAGATAACTATTCGCACTGTCGACTTGGGTGTAGATAAAAATCCGCGCTGGTTTGGACCAAGTCATAGTATGAATCCTGCTTTGGGACTCACAGGAGTTCGCTTGTGTTTGGCTGAGCCTGTGATGTTTCGCACGCAAATGCGTGCCATTATGCGCGCTGCTGTATATGGATCTGTACGCATGATGTGGCCGATGATTTCTTCGGTGAGTGAAGTGCAACAATGTCTGACACATCTCAATACGGCTAAGCAACAATTACGTGATCGATTTGAGGAGTTTGATGAAGCTATTCAGATTGGAGCGATGATTGAAATTCCGTCGGCTGCTTTGACTATTAATGCTATTTTGAAATGTATTGATTTTGTTTCTATTGGTAGTAATGATCTGATTCAGTATACGTTAGCTGCTGACCGTGGCGATGAAAGTGTTAGTTATCTTTATCAACCCAGTCACCCTTCTGTATTGAAATTATTATTGCATATTATCCGTACGGCCAATCGGATGAATAAGCCTGTATGTGTTTGTGGTGAGATGGCTGGAGATGAGCAGTATACACGTCTGTTGCTCGGTATGGGATTACGTTGTTTCTCTATGAATGCGAATAATATTTTGCCTGTTAAAAATCAAATTATTCAAAGTGATGTTTTGATACTTGAAACGGAAGTGCAAAAAATATTGCGTAATGAGGATCCAGATAAAGCCTTAAAATTACTAAGAAAATTGAATGCAACAAATGAATCATCGGAAATGGTAGATTAGTTGCAGTGACCATTTGTCGCATTGATGGTTACTGATGT
>CALYOS010000079.1 GCA_945267035.1 uncultured Neisseriaceae bacterium
ATACAAATTCTGTGCATTTAAATTTAATTAATCTGAGTTGGCAATCAAACAGTTATTGCGGATGTTCATGCAAATTAGATATTGTTGATTAAACCAATTCAACAGTATGGTCTCGATCTGTCAAAGCGTTTTATGGTTAGGTTTTAGAAATAGTGCTGATAAATTGTTGAAGAAATGAGTGACTAGTTAAGTAGACATCATGTCTCAATAAAATTGAGGTTATTACAGTTAACCATATTTTATGGGCAATATTGGAATAAATTGTTACTGGGCAGTAATCAGCAGCCGCTGTTATGGCTAAAATTTTGGTTCGCCTGTTTTTGATTAGAATTTATAGGCAAACTAATAGGTTTTTTAATCTCAATACTAGCCGTGTTGAGCATGAATCATTTTACTGCAAGCTGTCGATGCAGGAGCCGACAAATAATTGAAGCTTTTAATTATGATGGTTAATCATCAAAATCTGAATGTTTTGAACAGATAAATATGATTAATTGAGATGGCAAAAAAAGGTCAGATGAAATCATCTGACCTGCTTGGCTATTATTTGCTGTATTAATTGATGAAATCGGTTTTAATCTCGCGCCAGCTAAGTCTTTTAAAGCTAACGCCACACATCGGTATCCCTTCTAATGTTATTTGCTCACCGTTAGACAGACTTGCTTGTGGTTTTTTGCGGAAGCAATTTTCAATAGTTGTTTTTTCACCAGGCGGTTTTTGAATGCCAGACTTACCAGCATTGAGGAAATTATAGATATTATTGCCCGATATTTTTAAGCCCACTACCCCATTCATGGCTACACTGCTGCTCTGGATAGTCTGATTATTTTGATCTAGCGTGAAATGCGGGGCTTTACTACCCAGTTTGCCACCGCTGCGACTATCAAATTGGGTTAGGCGGGAAGTCATGTTGGTGGTATCTTTCGTTTGGCTAATCTGGCAAGGATCGTTTAGAACTGTCGGCTGATTACTTTCCTTTTCATGATCATAAGCACGAGTAATCACCATGCCTGTAGATAACAGTTGATTAATCGCCGTTGTCACTCGTTCGCCATCCACATTCAGCTTGAAATACCAGCCTTTATACTTTGCTGATGAGAAGGGTAATGAAGACAATTCCGCGGTTTTATTGTTATAAGACATGGTTTGTTGCAGTAAATGGTTTTGGTCAACTAAAGTGTTAATAAATTGATCATAGTCATCATAGATACCGTATATGGCTTGTTGTTGTTTAGATTGCAGGTCGGATTGATAAAGATCACTACCGGTACCAAAGACCACGATTATTTTGTGATCTACCCGTGGATCTTGATTATCCTTAGCAGGTTTAAATAATGTTGGTGCAGCAGTGATGGGACCATCAGCCTGAAAGATTTTGCTAACCGTCCAATTATCGGGATTGGGACTGCGGATATCAAAGCGGTACAGATTGCCACCATAATCCCCAGCATAAACCAGATCAGCTACGCCATCATTATCGATGTCATAAACCACTGGACTGGCCAATCCGCCGTTACCATTAGGAGCGGTCAACTTTCTGACTAAATGACCTTTGGCATCCCCAGTGACTTGATAACTTTCTGTTCCCACGTCCACACCTAAGACATCATAAATATACAGTGCAGACTCATTTTCGTGGGTTTCCTTATTAGGGAAATTAACCCCATTATTGATAAATGCCAGTTCGCGCAGATGGGTATTATAAGTATCCCTGGCAGCATTTTGCTCTCGGTTGACACGGGTAATGGCTACGGCAGGCGTGCCGATTGTGTAACCGAATTGATTATTAAAGCCACTCGGTGTTTGAAATAAAAACAGTTCATGGTACCAACTGGCATTCTGCATATTATCCGCAGCAATGGATTTCCCGGTAGTCAGACTTTTACCACCGATATTCAACGCAAACGCACCGCGTCCAGCCTGACCCATATTAGAGACCATAAAAATCTGTTGCGATTTATTCGGTAGTTTGGGCGTTTGAACCACGGTAAAGCCACCATTAAGCAAATAACGATGAGGATGGTTGGTGTCTTTGCCATAATTATTGCTGGTCAGATCTTTGTAATAATGGCTGACCAGATCGGAGCCATCGGTACTGTTACGTTCAATCGACATCGGCATGTAGTTGAACTTCAGATCATATGGATTGGTATCGCTGTTGGCAGCACGAAATACATACACCATGCCATCGTTGGCGGAGGTAATCAGATATTTTTGTTTGTTGAATTCTGTTTGGCCGATGGTTTCGATGGAATTATTGATGATGTCGCCCATATTTCTGGTGGAACCAAGACCAGATTTATCAGGACGCTGGCGATAATCGAGTACAAAGCCGTTTTGTTTGATCTGGTTATCGGCAGTGCTGCGGCTAAACCAATTGAGTAAACCATCACGCCATTCCAGATTATTCAGATTATTGTTATCGGCAAGTTTAAACGAATCATTTTTTAGACCGCTAAAGAGACTGCCAGAAAAAAGATAGGACTGGTTGCCATCATTCAAAACCAGTTGGCGATTTGCAAAAGAGGGCTGTTTATTGCAGGCATTGTTGTCCGCAGCATTTTCATTGTAGGAATGAAAACACAATTGGCTGCTCCAATGCTCAGTATCGACTCTGGATTTGATCAACAAATTTTGCTTTGAGGTAGAAGATTCACCCATAATCGGCATAATGGAGGTAATGGTGCCTTTTTGTTCATTAGTTTGGGCAGTAATTTCTTTGAAGATATCCTCAAAAGCTTTTAATACCTCATCCGTTTGCATGGTATTGTAAAAATAACGGCTATTGGGATTAGTAATCGGATCATAATCCGGTTTGGGTGAAGCGCCTTTTCTCAACAGTTCAATAGCACTTTTATCACTATAGGCATTTAAACCAAAACTAATGGTGAAAGTTTGCGCGGTCTGGGTAAACTTAGGAGAGTGTCCGGGCAGATGGGCCAATGGATCAGGAGCATCCCAAGGCTGACCGGCATCGTCAGTCCATCGGCGATTTGTGCGTTTAGTTGAAGTGACATAGGCACGACCACTTGATGTCACAAAATTTTGATTATAAATATATGGACCAAAATTTTTCGTTCTTAACGTCTCAGTGTAATAATTAAGGGCATTGGTGGTGTTGAAAAGGCGGTCATTTCTGACAGTATTGCCATCGAAATACCCATCGTAACCATAATCCGGCTTATTTTTTATTGCGGTAGAATCAGTAATGGGTGCAAGAGAGTAATAATCATAAGGATACCCATCAGATAAAAGAATAAGGTAGGATTTCTGACAGCGATATTTCAATTTGTTGATTAAA
>CALYOS010000080.1 GCA_945267035.1 uncultured Neisseriaceae bacterium
GATTTCAGTATGCAATCATATCTGTATGTTTTAGGGTTGTAGGGAACGATGTTGAGTCTATTGATGAAGTATTTAGGTGATTAGGTCGCTAATATATATTTCTAATAAACGATTTAAGCATTTTGGGGAAATTGTTGTGGCGAATTTGATCTAATGCTTTGAACTTAAAAAATTTTATAAGTGTTGAATAAAATGTCAATCCTGATCAAAGGATAAAATTACATTGGTTTATTATTGGTATTGGGTTGCGGATATTTAACTTATATATAGTGGTTAGAGTAAGCTGTTATAATACTGATCTATTTTTAAAGAAATTTGACTATTCATGATGCAAGAACATTATCATCCAGAAAAAATTGAACCTGCTGCGCAAGCCCGTTGGCAGGAATATCGTTTATTTAATGCTCAGGATTTCAGTAAGAAGCCTAAGTATTATTGTT
Source organism: uncultured Neisseriaceae bacterium (assembly GCA_945267035.1). Classification (GTDB taxonomy): domain Bacteria; phylum Pseudomonadota; class Gammaproteobacteria; order Burkholderiales; family Neisseriaceae; genus Snodgrassella. The sequence continues at coordinate 441 of CALYOS010000080.1, forward strand.
TGTCTATGTTTCCGTATCCATCCGGAAAGCTACATATGGGACATGTGCGCAATTATACGATTGGTGATGTTCTAAGCCGCTATCGCTTACTCAATGGTTATAATGTGATGCAACCGATGGGCTGGGATGCGTTTGGTTTACCAGCTGAAAATGCAGCCATGAAAAATAAGGTTGCGCCCGCGCAATGGACTTATGACAATATTGCTTATATGAAAAAGCAATTGCAAAGTTTGGGCTTTGCAATTGATTGGGATCGAGAAATTGCTACCTGTACGCCAGAATATTACCGCTGGGAACAATGGCTTTTTGTGCGACTGTTTCAAAAGGGAATTATTTATAAAAAGAATGGTACGGTAAATTGGGATCCAGTAGATCAAACTGTATTAGCCAATGAGCAAGTGGTTGATGGACGTGGCTGGCGTTCTGGCGCTATTGTAGAAAAACGCGAAATTCCGATGTATTACTTCAAGATTACGGATTATGCAGAGGAGTTGCTCAGTGGTTTGGATACGCTGGAACATTGGCCGGAACAGGTTAAGACGATGCAGCGTAACTGGATCGGCAAATCGCGCGGTATGCAGGTACGTTTTGCGCTGGTGGATGACAGTAAAGCGGGTTTGAGTGGTGAGTATGCAGATTATGTGCAGGTTTACACGACACGTCCTGATACGCTGATGGGTGCCACTTATGTGGCGGTAGCGGCGGAACACCCTCTAGCCACTGCTGCAGCCATGGATAATCCAGAGTTACAGCAGTTTATTGCTGAATGTAAGGCTGGTTCGGTGGCAGAAGCTGACATGGCTACGATGGAAAAGAAAGGGATGCCGACCGGACGCTATGCGGTTAATCCTCTGAACGGCGATGTTCTGCCGGTGTGGGTAGCCAATTATGTGCTGTGGGGTTACGGTGATGGTGCTGTGATGGCGGTTCCCGCTCATGATGAGCGTGACTTTGAATTTGCCACTAAGTATCAGTTGCCGATCAAGCAAGTTATTGCTTCTACTCAGGCCTCAGATGAGTTCAGTACGCAAGCGTGGCAGGAGTGGTATGGCAGTAAGGAGCAGACCCAGTGTATTAACAGTGGTGAGCTGGATGGTTTGGACTTTCAGGCAGCGTTTGACCGTATTGGTGAGATTTTGCAGGCAAAAAATGCCGGAGCACCGAAAACGCAATATCGTTTACGTGACTGGGGTATTTCTCGCCAGCGTTACTGGGGTTGTCCAATTCCGATCATTCATTGTGATGATTGTGGTGATGTCACTGTGCCGGAAGAGCAGTTACCGGTAGTGTTGCCTGAAAATGTGGTACCGGACGGTGCAGGTTCGCCGTTAGCCAAAATGCCGGAATTCTATGAAACCAGTTGTCCATGCTGTGGAAAGCCAGCTCGGCGTGAGACGGATACAATGGATACGTTTGTCGAATCCAGCTGGTATGCGGTGCGTTATGCTTCACCGCATTGCGATACCGCTATGGTTGATAAAGAAGCAGCCAATTATTGGATGAATGCCGACCAATATATTGGCGGGATTGAACATGCGATTTTACATCTGCTATATGCGCGTTTCTTTACTAAGCTGATGCGGGATGAAGGTTTACTCAATGTGGATGAACCGTTTGCCCGTCTGTTGACGCAAGGTATGGTGGTATGTGAAACCTATTATCGTGAAGGTGCAAATGGTAGTAAGGAGTGGATTGCACCCCAGGATGTGGATTTGCAGCGCGATGATAAAGGCAGACCACTGACAGCCACTTTGAAAGCAGATGGACAGCCGGTATGTATTGGTGGCATCGAAAAGATGTCTAAATCGAAAAATAATGGTGTTGATCCACAGGAATTGATTGATCGCTACGGAGCGGATACGGCGCGTTTGTTTATGATGTTTGCTGCTCCACCAGAACAATCTTTGGAATGGTCGGATGCGGGCGTAGATGGGGCACACCGTTTCTTGCGTCGTCTATGGCGTACGGTTTATGAGTTCTTACAGCAGGGAGACCGTGTTAGGGCATTTGCTGGTAGTCAGGATGGGTTATCTGCTGAACTTAAAGCGCTTCGCCTGAAGTTGCACGCTGCGATTGCCAAGGTAACTGATGATTATGCGCGTCGCCAGCAATTCAATACCGCGATTGCTGCAATGATGGAACTCTTAAATCAATACGATCGTACTGATTGCACTTCAGAGCAGGGACGAGCGGTGGCTCAGGAAGTGTTGGAAGCTGTATTGCGTTTGTTATGGCCAATCGTTCCACATATTTGTGAGGTTTTGTGGAATGAGTTGTCTGCACAGCAAACTTTATGGGATGCGGCCTGGCCTAAGGTTGATGAAGCTGCATTGGTGCAGGATGAGATCACGTTGATGGTTCAGGTTAATGGTAAGCTGCGTGGTCAAATTACGGTTGCAGCAGAGATCACTAATGAGGAAGTTGAGGTGATTGCATTGGCAGAACCTTCTGTGCAACGATTTGTTGAAGGCAAAGCGCCGAAAAAGGTGATTGTGGTTCCTAAACGGTTGGTTAACATTGTTGTCTGAAGATTGCAGACCGATTACAAAAGACATGTTATTAACATGTCTTTTTTTTATATTTCTCCAACGATATTTGTCTATAAATAATTTATATTGAATCTATTTTTATTATCGAAGCCATTCAATTGAACTTTCAATCTATTTTTTATCAGCTAGCCT
>CALYOS010000081.1 GCA_945267035.1 uncultured Neisseriaceae bacterium
TTTTTCATGTCATCGAAGCTCCAATTTGATTCATCAAATAGTTATTTACACCCTTTACGGCACCAACAACATTACCGCTAACCGTTTTTTCGGAAGTGTTAACATTAATATTTTGTATACTAACACTAACGTGCTTTCGGTTATCGTTTGAGATTTTACTATTATTTAGAGATTGCTGTTGTGATGTATTTACCATTTTTTTAGCCTTTTCTGCTTGTTGAGTCATTAGGTTTTTTCTCGATATAGAAATTTTGCCTTCTTTAATACCTTCGGCTTTCTCCATACCTTCTTCCAAAGCTCTTAATTCAAGTGCAGACATTTGACCGATTGTTTTATCTTTTAAATTGACGCCATATTTTGCCCCAGCTTGGTAAATTAACTTTTCATAGTTACCATAATGTGTTTTACCTGAATAATCATTTACAGCATATTTCCTCAACATTTCAGAAACAGTTCGATTTTTGTGAGTACCTGTTAGCAGCTTAATCTTAGCTTGCTTACCAAGTTCTACCGTCGCAAAAATCGCATTACCCCATTGATCAAGCGCAACTACTCCTTTATACCTCCGTTGAGCATCTTTTAAAGCTTGTTCTTTTGAGCGACGAGATTTATCAGTTTTATCAGCACTACCATGATAACCAAACTTAAGGTTGCCGGGGTTGTTATTTCTCCAACCAACAGTGCCGCCATCTCTTGTTTCTATACTGCCATCTGCCATCTCATAAACACGTTGTGTTCCTTGGGTCTTAATTAAGGCTGCTATTGTCCTGTTGTTGCCAGAAACTGGTACTCTAATTTGATTAATACTGGTTACTGCTTGCTTTTTAGTTTGAGAAGCATTTTTAACAATGTTAGAGCCAGAAGCCGCCCCTGTCGATTTCATCCGCGCAATTGTAGGTTTAATTCTTCCTGATTTAATATCTGCAAAGTACGCATCCGATGGAGCAGCAGTATTGCCTCTCGCGCGCTGCCTAAAATCTGACACCCATTGATAGCCGTTCCAGATCGCGACGTGCCCATAATTGTGCTTAGATTTACTTGACGAGGGCATGGACATTATGTCCCCGATCTGCGGTACATAATTTGAGTCATACACAACTTGATCAAAATCGCCTCGTTTGAGCAAATTTCCGGCAACATCTTTCCCGTGCCCCCAGATTTTAATACCCTGCGCACGCAAAGCATTGTTTACAAAAAGTGCGCATTTACCTGTACTCCCGCTTTTAGCGTGCACGGTCGCATATTGCGCTGCAGCGCGCGCTTTATTTGCTGGAACGTTTTCGGCTTTTGCAGACCCATTTTCCGCTTTCAGCACGCCTGCCCCAAGTGCCACTGCTGCAGCTAGACCGCTTTGTCTGGGTCTGCTTACGCTAACCTTAGCTTCATCAAGTGCCTTGACATTATTCACCTCTTCATAACTCTTGCCACCGTGGGTCAGGCGGTACATGCTTTCTCCAATAAAGCCCCCGATATCTTCCCTTTTCTCTCCTAAGGCATCAGCGATTATGCCAGTAGCGTTGTCAGAATAATTATTAATCATTCTTTTTGCCCGCTCGACCGCGACGGTAACGTCGCCTTTAGCGAGCTTACCTGGAATTTCAGCATATACCTTGTCAGAAAGAAAACTTGTAAGCTGTTTGGTTACGTTATTTAGCTCCTGCGACATTTTAGCAATCTGCTTATTAACTGCTTTTTGCTTTTTAGACAGTTCATCGTGAGTTTTGCCAGCTTTTTGAGGCGCTTTTTCAGTTCTCTTTAAAGGCTTTGATAATTCCTTGTTCTTTTTAAATGCTTTTTCGGCTTTGGCCGCAAATTTGGACATGTCCAGTCCAAGCTCTTCAAAGATTTGTTCAACTATCTCAGTTGCCATATTTCTGTACCAGTTGTTTATTGTACTCTGCCACCTGATGCACCTCCAGAATATTTAATGCATCCTCAAGACTTAAAACCGTATCCAATTCAATATAAGAAGCCAGCCCGGACAACATCACCTGACTGGCTAACATAGAAACGTTTACATTTTTGGCTAATACACCATCCTTAAATGGCAGTCCCGCCGCTAATTGTTCGTATCTGGGGAACTGCCTGCGGTTAAAAAATCCAGATGAATCAACAGAGCTTCCTTACGCAGCATAAATAAAGTTTTAACATCCTCAATATCACCGGAATCATCATCAAATATTAAATCTCGTGCCACTCCCCCGCTTGGAACGATCTGTACGCAAGTGAGCAATTCATTCATCAACTCATTGCCAACCAGCGGATCGATATGACTAATGGCATTTAACGCAACTTTAGCCATACCGAGCATACCTTCATCTTCGTCGAACTGCTGCGTTTCAATCCCACTTCTTGCCAAAGCAAATAAAGCTTGCTGTGCCCATCTGTCAGCCTGTAATAATGGCATTTCGGTGATTAAAAATGTTTTACCGGCATCACGACCAGAGTCCATAGTGACCGTTTTTGTTTTACGTGCCATCAGTTAAATTCCTCTGCCCCATTCAACATTAAATTAAAAGTATACTGACTACCGGCTAACAACTTCTCACCAGAAATACCACCTGTTAGCTTAATTAATGCACCAGAAGCTTTAAAGCGTTTTTTCACGGATGGAACTTCCACCACAATATCAATCAAACGTGACTCCATATTGGCATTAAAGTCCTTACGGATATTTTCCATAATATCCACCGACGGACTATTGGCTTCCAGAAAAAGCGACCACTCAACTTCATGTGGTGTATAGCCGATGGACTGTTTACCGTCCACACCAACGCGAGTTTCGCTCAAATTGGCATCACCAAAACTCCATGCATTATCCGCCTGAAAGCCTTGTAATTTAATAAAATTATCGTAAACTCCCTTACAACGCAGCATCAAAACAGCATTGGCTGAAGTAATTGTTCTTGGGTTGTGTCCTATAGGCATAACTAATCCTTTACTTAAAAATTAAACCCGCGCAAATGCACGGGCTAGATCATTGAGAGAAAACATTACTGCACATTAATAGAGGCCAGATTCACCGAGTGAATACTGCCACCATCCGTGTACCAAAGCTTGATCGGTAACGAACCTCGCTGACCGCGAACTTGTGCAGCAGCCTGTTGAATCAACAAAC
>CALYOS010000082.1 GCA_945267035.1 uncultured Neisseriaceae bacterium
AAGTTTGCTATTTTTATAAAATGATGTGGGTAAAAACAGGTTATTAGCTCAATGTCAGATTATTGAGTTGATGATCAGTTGATGATGGACGGCTAATGACGATTATGAATATTATGGTTAATTAAGGTTGCAGGCATATTAAACAATAGTCTTTGGTAAAAAGATAAGGCTTTGAAGGGTAGGAAGGGAGAAATTTTCTGGCCTTATCGTCAGAATAATGCACTGATTGATATAATTAATACTCATGTTTGCTAAGTACTTCATTATGACTGTTAGAGGCAGTTTTTCTGCTTGATCGGGCTTGAAATCATGTTAAAGTAGGGCGATATCCGGCTGCTGATATTGGTTGATAATAGGCAGTTAACCCATACAATGGACACGAAGTTAAATAAAAGGGTATGTATATGAATGAAAAAAAGGTAGTTCATTATCTTAAGGATTATCAGGCACCAGAATTTGCCATTCCTACTATTAGTCTGACTTTTACGATAGAGAGTTTTTACACCAATGTGCTTAATCGCATGAGTATCGTGCCGAAAAAGTCACAGCAGCCATTGGTGCTCGATGGCAGTGCCAAATTGTTACAAGTGGTGATTAATGGCAAGGCTTTGTGTCCATATGAATATAATGTTGAAGATGAAAAGCTGACCATTCACACTGTGCCGGATGAACCGTTTCAACTGGAACTAACCACACGCCTATACCCCGATCAGAACAAAACTTTAATGGGGTTGTATGAGTCTGGTAATAATCTTTATACCCAAAACGAGCCAGAAGGTTTTCGCAAAATAACTTATTATTTGGATCGCCCAGATGTGATGAGTCAGTTTACCACGACCATTATTGGGGATAAGAAACGCTATCCGGTGATGTTGTCTAACGGTAATTTACTCGATAGTGGTGAACTCAGTAATGGACGACACTGGGTATGCTGGCGAGACCCATTTGCTAAACCTAGCTATTTGTTTGCACTGGTAGCTGGTCAATTATCTGTTCTGGAAGGAAGTTTTACCACGAAAAGTGGTAGAAAGGTTGCTTTAAAGTTTTACACCCGTCCGGAAGACAAGGCGAAAGCTGGCTTTGCACTTGAATCACTTAAGCAGGCAATGAAATGGGATGAAGAGCGGTTTAATCTGGAATACGATCTGGACATTTTCATGGTTGTGGCTGTGGGTGACTTTAATATGGGGGCCATGGAAAACAAAGGTCTGAATATCTTTAATACTAAATATGTGCTCGCCAGTAGCGATACGGCCACCGATGCAGATTTTGAAGCCATAGAAGCGGTGATCGGACATGAGTATTTCCATAATTGGACAGGTAATCGTGTGACCTGTCGGGACTGGTTTCAGTTATCACTTAAGGAAGGTTTAACCGTCTTCCGCGATCAGGAATTTTCAGCCGATCGTGCCAGCAGAGCAGTACGGCGTATTCAAAATGTGCGGGTTTTGCGCAGCATGCAGTTTGCCGAAGACAGTGGTCCGATGGCACATCCAGTTCGCCCAGCTTCTTATGAAGAAATGAATAATTTTTATACCTTAACGGTTTATGAAAAAGGGGCGGAAGTGGTGCGCATGTATCACACCCTTCTTGGAGAAGCAGGATTTCAGAAGGGCATGCAGTTATATTTCCAACGTCATGATGGACAGGCTGTAACCTGTGATGATTTTCGTGCTGCCATGGCAGACGCCAATGGCGTTAATTTGGATCAGTTTGCGTTGTGGTACAGTCAGGCTGGAACGCCTCAGGTAAAAGCACGCAGCGTTTACGACCATCAAAAACAAACGCTGACTTTACATTTACAACAGTCTATTCCACCCACTCCAGACATGACTGAAAAACAGGCAATGGTGATTCCGATAAAAATGGGGCTGGTGGGTCGTGATGGTAGTGTAGTGTCATTTCAGTTAGACGGTGAAAGTAATACGATTACTGAAACAGTTTTAATTTTTAATCAACCTGAGCAGACTTTTGTACTGCATCAGGTTAATCAGGATGTCGTGCCATCATTGTTGCGTGGCTTTAGTGCGCCGGTCAGACTGGAATATCCTTATCATGATGAAGATTTGATTTTGCTGCTGGCGCATGATTCTGATCCATTTGCCCGCTGGGAAGCGGCGCAAACATTATATCGTCGTGCTGTTGCGGCCAACGTAGCGGCACTTCAGGCAGGTAAACCGGTTCCACATCATGTAGAACTGGCTAAAGCCATTGCCGCAGCGATGAATGCAGATCTGGATCCAGCCTTTAAAGCCATACTTTTGCAGATTCCGGCTGAGTCTGAATTGTGGGAAGATGCGCAGGAAATTGATCCAGGCTTATATGTTCAAGCACGCCAGGCATTATTACAAAATTTGGCCACCACCATAGAACATACATTAGCGCAGTGGCGTGATTGGGCGGAAACTCAGGAACGGCAAAGCAGTCATCCTTGTGCGCAAGAATATTATCCAGACTTAGCCGGTATACGAAGTTTTTACAATACCTTACTAAGTTGGGGTGTACAGGCCAATGCAGCACTGCTAACACAAATACAGCAGGACTATGAACAACGTGCCACCAACATGACTCATGAGTTTGGGATGTTAACTGCGATTAATCATCTGCCTGAAACTGGTCGTGATCAGTTGTTGGATCGCTTTGCACAGCGCTATGCCAAAGATGATCTGGTCATGGATAAATATTTTAATCTGATCGGCTCAAGTCAGCGGGCAGATACTTTATCTCAGGTAAAGGCTGCTTTAGAACATCCTGCTTTTAGTCTGGAAAATCCGAATAAGGTTCGTTCCTTATTAGGCAGTTTCAGTCGAAACATTCGCCATTTTCATGCAGAAGATGGCAAAGGCTATCAATTTATTACTGATTACATCCTGCTAATAGATGCGTTTAATCCTCAGGTTGCTTCGCGTCTGGTACAGGCTTTCAATCTTTATAGTAAACTTGATTCAAAACGACGCATTTTGATGCAACAACAATTACAACG
>CALYOS010000083.1 GCA_945267035.1 uncultured Neisseriaceae bacterium
GCTATGTAGAAATTGACCATATTTTGCCATATTCCCGTTCTTTTGATGACAGCTTAAGTAATAAAGTACTTGTGCTGCCAAATGTAAACCAAAGTAAAAAGAATCAAACACCCTATGAATATTTGCACGGTGCTTCCGATAGTCATATATGGCAGGAATTTGTAAAACAAGTGCAAAGCAATCCCAAATTCTCCCGAGCTAAAAAAGAACGCTTGCTCAGAAAAAATTTTGGTGAGACCGCTGCATCTGAATTTGCACAACGCAATCTGAATGATACCCGCTATATTGCCCGCTTTTTTGCCCAGTTTATTCGTGATTATTTACAATTTTCAGTTGATGGCGAAAATAAGCAAGAGTCTAGGCAGAATGTGGTTACCCTCTCTGGTGGAATTACTGGCTTTTTACGCGCAAGATGGGGATTAATGAAAGACAGAGAGAAAAGTGATTTACATCATGCATTGGATGCATGTGTCATCGCAACGATCACGCATGCTCTGATTCATCGCGTGTCTAATTATACTAAGGTAAACCAGTATCATACACAAAGGAATAGACGAGATTTCCCACAGCCTTGGCCGGAATTTAGAGATGAAGTGTTGGCGCGACTGGATAATGAGTCTAGCAAAAACATCTGTCATCCATTCTACAAGACAACCGAACCGACACAGCCTAGACCCGTTTTTGTGTCGCGCATGCCAAAGCGGCGTAACGGTGGCGCTTTGCATCAGGAGACCATCCGTTCGGCCAAATTTATGCATAACGAGCAAAGTGCGGTGCGTAAGCCACTGACTAGCCTGAAGCTGACAGATTTGGAAAAAATAGTTGGCTATTATTTGCCTGATGGGGAAACGCCAGATCCGCGCAATCAGCCCTTAATCGAAGGGTTAAGAGCCCGATTACAAGCACATCAGGGTAATGCTAAAAAAGCATTTGCCGAGCCCTTTTATAAACCAACCAAAGAAGGAAAAAAATCTCCAATAGTTCGAACAGTCAAGGTATTAGATGTTCAAAAAGGTGGAGTATTGGTCAGAGGCGGTATTGCTGATCAAGACAGCATGTATCGGGTTGATGTATTTGAAAAAAATGGCAAGTATTATCTGGTGCCGATTTATCAGATTGATCGTCAGCCTCATCGCCCTCTGCCTAATACAGCTGCTGTAGCCAATAAAAGCAGAAAAGATTGGTTGATTATGGATAAAACTTATCAATTTAAATTTTCTTTAAGTGCGAATGATGTGGTCTATTTAAAAAGAAAAAATGATGAATATTTTGGTTATTTTGCTGGCTTAAATATTGCTTCGGCCGCGATAACCATTCGCAGTCATGACCGAAATATTCAGGCAGGTAAGAATGGTGATTGGGGAGGATTAGGGGTGATCAGAAACATCGAGAAATTTGAAAAATGGCATGTCGATATGCTCGGTCGTTGTTATCCAGCTAAAGCGGAGACACGCCGTGGCGCGGCGTAGTATTCTGATGCTCACAGCCAACCAAACTTAGCTGTGAGCATCATACTCTGGCCATTAAGCAGCAACAGACAGTGCACATTCCTTTTGAAGATATAGCTGTGATTATTCTCGATCACCGCGTAATTGTATTGACGCACCCAGTTCTCACTACTTGTGCTCAGCTGGGTATTGCTCTATTTAGTACGGGGCAGGATCATCTTCCCAATGGCGTTTTCCTGTCTTTTCTACAACATAGCCGCCAAAGCAAGTCTATCCATTTGCAACAAAACCTAAAAAAGCATCTGGTTAAGCAAGCTTGGACAAGCATTATTCAGGCCAAAATCTCTAATCAGGCACAATGTCTGCTTTTGACCGCCAATCCATCCCAGCAAACAGCAAATTTACTCATTGCTCTGGTTAAAAAAGTTCGCTCGGGGGATGTTGACAATGTAGAGGCACAGGCAGCGGCGCGTTATTTTTCCGCACTCTTTGGTCTACAGTTTAAGCGCCAACAGCAAAATGTGATTAATAGCGCCTTAAATTACGGCTATGCCATATTGCGCGGCGCCATGGCCAGTAGTCTTGTCGCGCATGGTTTATTGCCAGTTTTTGGCTTATTTCATCACAACCAGCAAAATGCATTCAATCTGGCCGATGACCTGATCGAACCCTATCGTCCGCTGGTGGATTTATGGGTGGCAACCCAGTTAGCGCCCTTAAGCTTAACCCAACTGACCACCCAGCATAAAGCCGGATTGGCTCGACTATTGCACACAGATATGGTGTTGCCAGAGGGAAACATGACAGTATTGGCCGCCATTGATCAAACAGTCATCAGCTTAATTCACTATCTGGAAACAGCCGGAGCCACCGCATTGACACTGCCACGCCTGATAAAACTCAATCAACACCACCATGAGTAAGGAGACCCGCCGCTATATGCGAATGTTGCTATTTTTTGATTTACCTATGGTCACGACCGCCGAAAAAAAGGCCTACACACGCTTTCGGCGCTTTTTACTTAACGACGGTTATGATATGTTGCAATATTCCGTATACGGGCGCATCGTTTATGGTCGCGACGCTGAGCAAAAACATTTACAACGATTAAGTAACAATTTGCCTTCTCAAGGTTCAGTGCGCTTGTTAACCGTGACGGAAAAACAGTATGCCAGCATGCAA